>JAQTQN010000040.1 GCA_028712225.1 Methylobacter sp. | reverse complement strand
TACGCAATGCAACCGTCGAGGACTTGCTGGGTTTTGAAACCTTAATATTAGGCACACCGACTTACGGAGAAGGCCAACTGCCAGGCTTATCAACCGGTAATGCCACCGAAAGCTGGGAAGAGTTTTTGCCGAAATTGGTGGGTCGCGATTTTAGCGGTAAAAAAGTGGCGATTTACGGGTTAGGAAACCAAAAAGGCTACCCGGATGAATTTGTCGATGCCATGTTTTATTTGTATGACCAGTTTGAACAATGCGGTGCCACACTCATTGGCGCATGGGATGCTGAAGGCTATAACTTTGAAAAATCTAAAGCCATCGTTGATGATCGCTTTGTCGGCTTGGTGTTGGATCAGGAAAATCAGAAAGAGCTAACGCCAACGAGGCTTGAAATATGGTTAGCAAATTTGGCGGAAGCTTGGGCTTGACTTGTGTAGGTTGGGTAGAGCAAAGCGAAACCCAACAGGCTCCAATACGTTGGGTTTCGGCTACCGCCTCTCGGCAACTGCTCCGTGCGTTGCTCTACCTTCTGCATACCCGATACAGCGGGGCAGGCTCTCCATGCAGTCGTACCCAACCTACGTGACTTGGGGTTGATTAACCATGGCAATCGACAAATTAAAACCAGCCTGCACGCGTCGAGAACTGAGCGAAGCAAGTTATGTGACGCGGAAAATTCAATTTAAGAAGCTGCCGACATCAGCCATCATCTTCGCGTTTGAAGGCATTGCCTATGCGTACATCAACCATTGCATGCACATGCACCGGCCATTGAACTGTGAGCAGGATGCGATCTTTGATGATACTGGCTTATACCTGCGTTGCTCGATGCACGGCTTTATTTTCGATCCAAAAACCGGCGAGTGCCAAAGCCCGGTGTGTTATGGACAACGCCTGCAAGCACTACGTCTGGAAGAGGTTGATGACACATTGTATTTTGTTGAAAAGCATCTGGCACTTATCGATTGAAGGCGGAGAGATGATAGAAGAACTAGCGGTCGTGGTGAAAATAGAAAATCATCAAGTCTGGGTCGAAGCCGGGCCCAACAGCGCGTGCGGCGGTTGTCAGCAAAAAGCATCGTGTACTACCAACGCCATCGGCAGTGTACTTAAGAAAAAGTCAGTGCCGGTCGATTGCGATATGCCATTAAAAACCGGCGATCAAGTGATGGTCGCTATTGATGAAAACCTGTTGCTGCGTGCTTCATTATTACTGTATCTGTTGCCGCTATTAGCTTTATTCACCGGTGCAGGCATTGCCGACTGGTTGCTGGTGGATAATTCGGAATATACAGATTTATGGATTGCCGGCAGCGCTTTACTTAGTTTTTTACTTATCCTATGGCTAATCAACAAAACCCAAAGCCTGTTGATCCTGAATTATTACGCCCGCCCCATCGTTGTCAAGAAGCTCTAGGCATTAGTGTCGGTATGAATGTTTGGGCCATTGATAAAGATATTCCGCTCAAGCTTCTGTTACTGGAACTGGTGCATCGCTACGGAGAAAACACGCTGGCGCTGAACAATAAGGAACTGCACTTTCAAGCTATCGACCTATGCACGGTTAACGACCCAAGCCTGTCTGCCTATATCTATACCTTTGGCCAGAATGCAGGGCGATATGGAATTGACCTGAGATACCCTATTTCCACACATAATATCGTCGGCGAAAACGAAAACCTGACGCTAGATCAAATAATCGAGATTATCTCCATTCATCTTTTTTCTTAAAGCCTGTTCGTCATGAATCCAGAAGAACCTACCGAATGTCGTTATTTCGTCAGTTATAGCGGCATTAAACTGCCTCTAAAGCTGGTCAACGAAATCACTGAAGCCAGTCTAAATAACCGAAACACCTATTACCGCGGCTATTTTGATGCCCAGGACAGAATGCTGCTGTGCCAGAAAGTGGTATATGGCGAGGTGGAGTCCGAGCATCAGTATCAATATGACGATAATGGTGTTTTAAAACATGCGCAAATCACTGAGGATGATGAAGTGCGGGAGATTTATTTTAATGAGTTGGGCAAGATGGTGTAAGTCGATAGGCCGGGTGCTTCCGGCTGCTGATTCGTGGGCTGGGTTTTGGCGGAAACGCCAGTTCTTGCGTGCGCTCGAACAGGCTTATTCAGACCCTACAAGACTGAATGAATTCGTCAGTCGCGTTTCTCCAAACCGGCCAGTCAGCCAAATCCAGATTCTGTGAACTGGAAGTCTACAAAGAAGTCGTTGGCAAACTCACCCAATCGGCCAATACCCGCCGGCCGGGGTAACTATCCAATTTAAATAGTTAAGGCAACCTGTGACCCACTTGACTGTCCGGTATTCGGCGAGAAAATTAACATTATCATTGCTTCACTACGGCCAATTCCTGCCAATCGCGACTGGCCGCTTTATGGCGATGAATATAGCAGAATGAAGTTCGGCAATGTGCCAACAGACGGGCTAGCGTAAGGTGGGCAACCTGTACATCAACACCAGTAGCTTTTATGCGAGCAAGCCGCATGGATAGAAGAAATTCAAGGGCCGCTCCTTGCGCTTATAGGAAAGCACAAGGAGCGCACGACTCAAGTGCTAGTGCGGTTTCAACTGCGACATTGCCTGCCTGACGTAGCCAAGTAAACGCTGGTCTATTCCAGACCCATCCAACAACTCTGGATGCTGCGCCATAGCTTCGCGTAGCTTTACCTGAGTCTCGGGATCGTCGCCTGCATAAGAGCGTACGATTTCCATCCAGTGCAAAGCGAGTTGGCGTACTCGTGGATCATCCGGCGCGATGCCGTCTTCCATATGCTGGAACACTTCGGCGATCAATGCGGGAAACTTTCCTGTGCTACTAGTGTAGTTCTTGCGCAGAAACCCCATTTCTTGCGGAGAAAGGTACTTTTGATAGATCACGTATTTTGTCTCAGCATAAGCTTGCTGAACGTAGGAGATCATATCAAGTGTAACACCGGTCTGAGTCTGCGCACTTGGTTCGTTGAAATACATCATATTGAGCTTTGCCAGCAAACGTGGATCTCCATGCGAATCACGCATAAGCATTGTCATCCAGCGTTTCGCCAAAGTCTGTGCGCTGGGGCTTTGAGACGGAACCTTCATTTCCATCGCCTCGCGCACCGACTCAACCAACTCAGCCCACTCAGCAACGGTGGTATTCTCGGCTGTGCTCAATAAGCGGAAACGCTTCTGCTCTTCCTTCGTAAAGTATTTATCGTACATATTCATCATCTCCAGAGTCATTAGCCATTCGGCAAGCTCCGGCTCCTCTCCCCGCTGCAACTGACCCTGCAACTGGGCCAAACGGTCGCGCAGTGTCGTGCTTTGCGCGATCTGGCAATCCAGCATTTGAATCTGCTGATCGACGATAGAAGAGAGGTGAGTACCGGGGTTTGCCAACACAATTCCGATATTGGCCAACGACAAACCGAAACGTCGCAATGCCTGTATCTGATGCAGACGTGCGATGTCTTCGCGGTTGTAAAGTCGATAGCCGCTGTCGGAGCGCGCAGAAGGCGTGAGTAAACCAATAGCGTCGTAGTGGTGCAGCGTGCGCACAGTCAGCCCGCAATGTTTTGCAAGCTTTCCCACTTTAAGTAACATCGAACACTCCTTTCTTCATGCGTTTGGCAAGGTTAATTGCTAACGTAACGTGAGTGTCAAGCGAATTATTTCGGCTTGCGCCGTTGGCGCGCTCGTGTTCGTCGGCTGTTACGTTCTTTTGTAAACAGTTTGGTCGATTGCGGTACTTACTTTGCAAATGACCGGTATCAGGAAGTTTAAATCCATATCTCCATGGCAGGAGTGGGTCGGTTGAACTCAGTAATGAGTGACTGCTTTCAGGAGTTGGAATTTGATTGACTGCTTTTCGGCGATGAATCTGAAGAGAAGACGGTCGACAGGCGACCCATTTTTGCCTGTCGCGCTTCTCCAAACCAGCCAGTCAGCCAAACCCAGAGTCTGCGAACTGAAGATCTACAAAGCAGTCGTTGGCGACCTCACTCATTCGGCCAAAAGCAGTCATACAATTGTTGCCAAATTCAGTTCTTTGATAGACTGCTGCCCCTCCTAAACCTGACATTGAATAGTAGCTCTATAATGTTTCAGTGGAGTTTTAGATTCTTTTTTCTGGCGCAGCAGTTCGGCGATTTTTACCGAGTTCAGGGTCCATTCCTGTGCGAATGACCACTCCAATGCCACGGCTATAGGCTGATACGGCCCCTTTGTAAACCATATTGCATCGGTCGCCGAGCGGCGAATCCAGTTTACGCAACAATGCTCCGGTTTTATTAACCGGCAGATTTGCCAATTGACGCGGCTTCTCCCACTTAAAGTCGGGCAACATCTAACAATTTTAGGCTTGTTGGCACAACATTACCGGCTACGAGCATGACCAAGTTGCAGGGAGCCAGTTCGTGTGCCGCTTATAGTGTATTTACCATTCTCACAGGCCAAGCAATTAAGGGCGACTACGGCTTGTTCGGCATGGCACTTCTGAACAAAACCAATGACTGCGTTCAATTCGACAATTACGACTATCGTGATCGAATCCGTCAACTCTCCGATCAAGACTGATATTAGTCCGGCGATGATCAGCACGCTAATTATGGGTCTTCAGGCGTTGAGTCATGAAAATTGAATTGAACTCCATAAAAATGGTTATTAATAAATGAGTTTTTACCTCATCCGATATAAGTATTTATCAGAAGTTGACAATAAAGAGCATCAAATCGATGCTTCACGGAAGTTTGAATTTACCACGCAATTTCACGGCCAGTATTGGAAATAGTAAGACTGAAATCATGCCTGCACTCACTAAAATTGCTGCTCTGTCTGCTGGCATAAGACCTGAAGAAACACCGATTTCACTGATGATAACGATCAACGGTAGACCTGTCGCAGAATAGAATGCAAAGGGCAGTTGTTCATCGGGAGTCAATACCTTCTTATAAAGGAATACGGGGACGCCGCGAACCAAAACTAGTAAACCTAATAACAGCATTACTTGTATAGGCGCCAATGGGGCAGACCATAATGCACTGATTTCAAATTTCATTCCTGCTACGATAAAAAATATGGGTATCAGAAAGCCATAACCAATCGCGTCTAGCTTGTGTCGTAAAAGTTCTCCACCCTCGCCTTTAATAGCAAGACCAACCACCATGCCCGCAGCAAAAGCGCCCATCACTATATTCAGGCCGAATTTTGCCGCAAGCGCGACCAAAAGCACTTGAAATAAAATACAAATTCTCACCGGAAGTTGACCACTACTTTGCATAGTGCGCGTCAGTATTTCAATGATGTTCGATGAACGAGTATTTAAAGCAATATTCGCCGCCACGAAGGTAATGATGATAAATGTCACCATGAACAGCGCATGTACCAAAGTGGTATGCGTTGGAACCAATAACATTGAAATAACGATTAATGGGCCAAATTCACCAGCCGCTGCTGCAGCTACCATATACGTGCCAAAATCGGAATTTAGTTCTCCTCGGTCCCGAAGAATAGGCGCTAATACACCTAATGCAGTGGTTGATAAGGCAATGGCCGCCAATAATGGTGGCGTTTGAATGAGTCCGATGGCCTCAAAGAAGAACATACAAACCAACGCCAGAAGAAAGGACAAAAACCACCCCCCCACCGCCAGCGACAAAGGTTTGCCACGAATTTTGTCAAAATCGATCTCAAGCCCCACCATGAAGAGCAGGAAAGTCAGGCCGAGTTCGCTAAGTGTGCCAATCATGCCGCCTGGACTAGTAAGGTGAAATACATGAGGGCCAATCAGAATTCCCAAAACAATTTCAAGAACCACGACAGGTAAGCGGTAACCGCGCGGAAACTCTGCAAGTAAGGGGGCTAACATCGCAACAAATGCGATCAGTAGCAGTTCAGAAGGGTAGGATTCCATAGCTTTATTCCGTTGTTGTTTTAGTTTTCTTATATTTCCGTCAACCAATAAAATTGATAGGGCGGCAGGACAATTTGTCGATTGTATTGCGTGGGTTTACAACCGTTGTAAAGATCGATGAATTGAGCGTAAGGGTTAACACCACTCCCAGCAATTACCTCCAGATCAAGATACTGAGGATTAGCATCAAAATTAGCAACCACTAACACACGTTCTGAAGGACGCAAATGATTGAAGCGGAGAAAGCAGAGTAAATGTTCATTTCGTACATCCAGCAGTTCGCGATTATTGTAATCGGCAAAGGCCGACGTCTCCTTGCGAATGGCGATCATTTTTTTCATTGCATTAAATAAAGTGTATTCCACAGTGCCTTGTTTTTTCCTGAGATCAGCCCTTTCCCAGTTGATTTTAGGACGGTGTATCCAGCGATTGTCACTGCTTTTGCTGGGATCGTCTTGATAACTGTAATCATTGACGACACCAAGTGCGTCGCCGTTGTAGAGCAGCGGTATACCGCCGAAAGATAGAATCAGACTGTGCAGTAACAGAATTTTATTGACGGCTATTTCAGTCTTCACCGGATCGCCGCTTTCGGACGCGGCTTCAAGTCCTGCCAAGGAAGCCAGCGAGCCGCAAATACGTGCGTCTCCTGTTTCGTCATTGCGCATAAATACCATGCCTCTGGCCGGGGAAGCCTCGAAATGACCGCTGAAATAATCAACCAGAAATTTTCGGTGTGCGAATGGTTCGTAACCGGCGGCCCGGACATCGTTGTCGTCAAAACCAAAGCCGATGTCGTCGTGACAACGCACATAATTGAGCCAGGTTGCTCGCTCCAGTTTGGCAGGTAGATGTTTTATACCTTGATAAAGTAACTTGGTGTTTTGGGTGGCAATGGCATCCCACAGCAGCGCCATAAACGTGGCGTTATAAGCAATTTCGCATTCTTTGGCGATAATGGCGTCTTCACCGAAATATTTGATAACTTCAACCGGCGCGACAATAGCTTCGGCA
This sequence comes from Methylobacter sp., assembly GCA_028712225.1. Classification (GTDB taxonomy): domain Bacteria; phylum Pseudomonadota; class Gammaproteobacteria; order Methylococcales; family Methylomonadaceae; genus JABFRC01. Next base: position 9,531 of record JAQTQN010000040.1, on the reverse strand, counting down.
ATAAACAACACGCCGGGCGAAGTCACCTGACAACAATCCTTCAGCAGTTGTAATATTAAGTGTGCATTTCGCTCATTTTGACAGGTGGAGCCGATCTTTTTCCACAGAAAGGCAACCGCATCAAGACGTAATATATCGACACCCTGGTTTGCCCAAAACAGAATAATGTCCAGCATTTCAATGAATACTTCAGGATTGCTGTAATTTAAATCCCACTGGTAATCGTGAAAAACAGTCATTACCCATTTTTGCATCTCCACATTCCAGGTAAAGTTGCCTGGATCGCTTTCCGGAAAAATTTCCGGCATGCTCTGTTCGAACATGTCGGGAATTTCCCGGTTGTCGAAAATATAATAATAATCCTGATAACGGCGTTCGCCTTTGGCCGCCTTTTTAGCCCATTCGTGTTCGTCGGAGGTGTGATTGAGTACGATGTCCAGTGTCAGCAGAATGTCGCGTTTTTTAAACTTCTCTGCGACCTGTCGTAAATCGTTTAAGTTACCGATCCTATCGTCGATTTGCCGAAAATCGCTGATTGCGTAACCGCCGTCGCTTTTGCCGGTGGGGCACATCAAAATTGGCATGATATGCACCATGTTGATGCCCAATTCTTGGAAATAAGGGGTTTTGACAGCCAAGTCTGCGAGGCTGTCCGCAAACCCAGTCGTATAAAGCGCCATGCCTACCCATTTCTGCGACAAGAACCAGTTATGATCCTGTTCGCGCTGAATATCGACAGCTTCTAATTCCGCAGATCGATTGATATAGCCTTTCGCCATCGTTTCCACGAGGCGCAGCATCTGTTCTTTAAAATCTTCGCGTTGTCCGTAGAGTTTAAAAAACAGCGAATAAATGGCGTAAAAATTAGCGCCTAAGCGAGTATAAAAATGCCGCAAATCCTGTCGCCTGATTTCCGGTTTTAAATCATCCAGAATGGCATTTAACAGCGAGTGAGAAACTTGTTCGTACATGGCGTTATCCTAGTGAGTTTTTAGATATGTGCTGATTTGGGAGCAACGCTTACGTCGTCTTGACAGAATGTTTAGCGCCAATGTTCACTAAACTCACGGTAAAAGCCGACATCGGCGATTGTGGCACCGCGTCTGCCAACCAAGGTGCTGGCAAAAATTTGCGCCCGTTCCAAGGTCATGTCTAGTGGCCATCGATTGCTTAATCCCAGCAGTAATATGGCGGAGAAAGCATCCCCCGCGCCTACGGTATCGACTACCTTTGTGCTTGCTGGCGGTTTTACCACCACGAAGTCTTGATTTTTTTCGCAAGCGATGGCGCCTCTCGCACCGAGCGTCACTATCAGCCCATCCAGGTCTAGCTGTGTGCAACACGCTTGCATGGCACTTTCTAAAGTGGCATGTCCCGGACATAATTCGTCCAACTCAGCTTCATTGAGTTTAAGCCATGCCGCATCCTGGAGTAACGGCAGCAGTGTATCTCGATGCCACCATGGAGAGCGGAAATTAACGTCGATAAAGATTTTGCCTAGATGCCGGGCTTTGATGGCTTGCAGTGCTGCATGCGCTACCGGGTTTCTAATCGCCAGTGAGCCGTGATACAAAATGCCATCCGTATTTTCAGTATCGAGTAATTTCTCATCGATAAAATCGTAGGCGCAATCGGCAACGATTTCATAGCTGGGCTCGCCGTTCTCGATCATCACCTGGACGCTACCGGTGGGATGATCGGGATCAATTTGTAGGGCTTTTTTGTTCATACCCCAGCTACCCATTAAGGCAGCAATTTCGTGCCCCGATGGATCATTGCCAATCCGGCTGATGAAGCGGGGGGCTTGCCCAAATGCCTGCAAATGCCAAGCGACATTGAACGGTGCGCCGCCCAGAACCCGGCTGCCGTCGGGGAAATGATCAAACAGCACTTCGCCAAAAATATGGATAGCGGTGTCATGGTTCATAATTTTTCTCCATCCAGCCTTGGGTGTCAGGGTGATAATGAGCGATCCCCTCAAGAATTCCAGCGCTATAATTTCCATTCATACTCAGAAAATCGCCTTTCGCTTGATAAAGTGTCGTCAAAGTTCCTTGTTGGAAGGACAAATTTTTAGCTTGCTCGACAACGTCGTCGTCGGCGTTAGCAACTAGTACGGATTGAATCGCACTACTGAGCACAGGCAAATCGTTACCGCTGTCACCTGCAAAAACGGTATTGCTGAGATCAAAGCCTTGATGTTGTATTAAAAATTCCAGCGCATGAAGTTTAGTGGCGAGTGCCGGTACTACATCCAACAGGCCCATTGAGGACGCTTCATCGACACTGAAGATCAAGCTGGTTGGCATTCGTGCCAAATTTAGGCGGGATGACATTTCCCGTTGCAGTGCATGAACGTCGGTTTCTAACGGCAGATAGTAGCTAAGTTTATAGCGGTTTTGCCTGGCTTCATCCTGCAAACGCAAGGCTGTTAAGTCAGTAAACAAAGGCCGCAAAGCCAACGCTGTCAATCCCTGCCAATCTGCGGAAACGTCTTGTTCCCATGCAGACAAATCCTGCCATGCGTCATTTTTAATTTGATATAAAGTCGTGCCGACATCACCAATCACCCAGTCGGGAATGGGGAGTTGATAGTCGTTAATAGCCTCTTCAACCAACGTTCGGTGCCGCCCACTGGCATAAGCCAAGGTCACCTCCGGTCGTGAAACCAGCCTTGTAAAAGCCTCCCGTGCGCCCGGTGACTCAAGTTGTTTACCGTTTGGCAGCAAGGTTCGGTCAAGATCGGTACAAATCAGTAGTCGTTTTGTCATAATTTTTACGTTCGGCTAAAGATTGAAAAAATCATAATGGTCGATGGCTTCCAGTATCCCCCATGCATGCGACTTTTCTGCGAAATAAACTTGCTGGTTATCGCCGAGTTTCGATAATTCTTCGCTGTGGCGATTACCGACGACGACTCCGAGCGTATTCCCGCGCAACATATCTTCGTCACCACCGGAACCACCCGTCACCATAATTCGCTCCAGTGGAATATTCCATTGCCGTGCCACATAGCGTAAGGCCTGTCCTTTGGATGCTCTAGCAGGTACCAAATCCAGAAACTGCCCGAAGGAAAGTGTCGGATTGACCGACAATTCTTGCTGGCGCAATAGCGTTAAAATTTCTTCCATCGGCGGTGCGATAGTGCTGTCGTAATAATAGGAAAGTTTAAAGCGGCTTTGCTCACTTTTAGGTTGCGGAGTTAAGCCGGGAATGCCGGGCAGTTCGTCGATGACTCTTCTTAAAACTTGTGGCGTCCATAAATGATCAATGTGTCGATTCCAGGCGGTGTCGGCAATTAATTGCGGCGCATAGTAGATTTCAGTGCCGAGGCTGGTAATGATAATATCCGGCATCGGGATGCGATTAACTTTTAGAATGGTCAATACTGAATCCAGTCGCCGACCTGTCGCGATACCGAAGAAAAATTTCTTACGTTTTTCGCGAATAAGTTTTGCAAATTTCGCCAATCCTTCTTCATCACCCAGCAGGGTATTATCAATTGCTGTAAAAATGGCTTGTTTCCGGAAACGTCCGCTATTTACCACCGGTGGGGTTTTGGGAAGGTGGGCAGGGTGCTCTGATATTGACCTGATTTTTTGCAAGTAGGCTTGTGCATGGGCCTCCCAGGAATAATGGCGGGCAACATTTTGTAGCCCGTTTTCGGAAAGCTCTTGCCAAAGTTTTGAATTTTCGAGGATAGTCACCAATGCCTCAGCGATCGCAGGTTTATCCAATGGGTCGATCAGTAAACCATTTCGGCAATTACCAATGATGTCCACCGGGCCGCCGTTTTCAGTGGCGACCAATGGTAGGCCGCTGGCGGCGGCTTCCAGTAACGTCAAGCCGAACGGTTCAGTTAAGGCCGGATTGATAAAAACACCGCCGGACGCTGCAGCCAAACGATAAATATCGGCCACATCATCAGCCGTATGGTGTTTGGGTATTACGACTTGACCGTATAAATCGTAATAATCAACAACTAGTAACAACTCGGTTAATACCGCTTGTGGGCCTTGATCCAATTCCCGAATATCATCACGATTACCGGCAATGATTACTAAATTGGCTAATTGTTGCAAACGTGGCGACCCACCATAAGCTTCCAAAAGTCCAACAATATTTTTGCGTTCATCAGGCCGGGATAGCGCTAATATGATTGGCTTATCCGGTTGATACAGTGACCTGTCTAGGGTTATTGCCATGGCCGTCTTTTCACCATTACCAATTGGTGGATGAAACATTTCAAGATCGGTTCCGGGCGGAATGACTGCCATCTTTTCCGGCGTATAGCAATTGTAGAGCCCGTATTGCTCTTCTATTTCATTACGCGTACTGGTAATAACCAGATCGGCGTTGGTCAGGGTATCCTCTTCGGCATCAATACGGTTGGACATGTGATAGCGCTGCTCTATCTCCTCCATGGTTAAGCCCACAGCCAGCAGCCTCCGGCATTTATCGCGCCCCAGAGAATGACCGGTATGAATCAACGGTAAACCGGTCCAGTGCGCAAGTCGAACACCTACATAACCGGCATCGGCATAGTGGCTGTGCAGAATATCCGGCAAGCGTGGCTGGTGGTGTAACCAACCCAGTAAATTATCGGCAAAACTATCCAGATGATCCCATAGCTCTTCTTTGCGGATATACCTCTCTGGCCCGGCATCAATGCGAACAATTTGTGCATTATCTGCAAGCCACTCAATGGGCTCGGCATAACCTGAATCAACCTCGTGGTCGATAATCCGCCGCGTTACCAAATCCACACGCTGCACATTTTCTTGCTTGGCCAGCGCTTTTGCCAGTTCAACGACATATTTGGTTTGGCCACCGGTATCCGCGTCTCGGCCTAGTTCCAAATTGTTGGCTCGAATTAGGCCATGAATGCTGATTAAGACGATATGTAGCGGCTCAGGGTTGGAATTATTGGGCATTGTTTTTCCTCGGTTACCGGTTTGTTGTGGCGCTTGCGTTAGTGTGAGACCTAAAACGCCCCGGCTATTTTTAGAGTGTTCTATGCAAACAAATGAAAGCTCATATGCTGAATATAATCAGGGTGGAATCAGCTCCAACACTTTTTTGATGATGACATCCGTTAGCGTTTCGGGGGGATTATGTAGAAAAATGCTTGGCATCTAGGCATCAGGTGTACTCATTGCCGCGGGTTATTTGTTGTTGATGTGCATAGCAATGAACCAAGAAAGGTAAGATCAATAATTGTTGCAATATTTTTCAATGAACACTGGCGGCAGTAATTTCCGGCGGGGGAGTTCTTTTTATAAAAACATCAACACTAAAATAACAAGCGGATCGTTTCAACGTGCATGAAGAGCCTTATAAGTCCATACAGTTCAACGTATCTACATTAAGAAAGGATTAAGACGTTCCGCCCGATAGGGTTGTCTACTCAGACACAAGAACATGAGTGTCTCAGGTGATTGGTTGAAATAAAGCTGTCAATCTCAAGTTGTTTTTTCAGGCGAATTTAATCTTAAATCTTTATGCATAAGCGCATCGTAAATTGGCACGACCCCCAGCAAATCGGCGATGATTTGTGCCGAAAAACAGGCGACAAACAAGGGTAAAATCATCGTATAGTCTCCTGTCATCTCAATAATCAACACGATACCGGTTAAGGGTGCCTGTACGACCCCAGTAAAATAGGAAGCCATTCCCACCACTGCAAACAATTTCGGATCAATATTCAGCTCAGGAAAGAGCTGTTGAATCATGCTGCCAACCCCCAAACCCATTAATGCGCCAAGAACCAGGACTGGCATGAAGATACCACCTGAAGCGCCAGAGCAGGAACTGCCAATCGTAACGATAAACCGAATGCCAAAAAACAACATGACCGTGGTTAACGTAAAGATATTTCCTTCGAATATATTGTTAATGAACCCCTGTCCGCCTCCTAACAATTGCGGGGTACACCAGCCGACGACGGCTATCATTGCAGCCAAAACAATCCACCAAACTAATCTGGGATAAAAAGGCAATTGGAGCAATTTTTGGGATGCGAGCAATGTCTTGTTGAAGAGGCCGCCGAGGATGCCCGATACAATTCCCAATGGTAAGAAGAGCATCAGAAGGTTTAACTCTGGGGCTTGAGCGATGGCTATATGAAAAGCCGGACTCTGCCCTAGCATTACACGACAGACCATGTCGGTGGTAAGGCAGGCAATGGCGGCGGCAAAAAACTCAAACGAAGTGCAGCGCGTGTCCAGTTCCTCAAGGGTAAATACTAAGCCAGCCAGTGGCGAGTTGAATGCGGCAGTTAATCCGGCACCGCCGCCGGCTGCCACCATTACCGAACGATCCTTAATGACCGTGTCTGGCCAAATGTTGGCTATTGCTTGTCCGATTGCACCCCCCATATGCACGTTAGGCCCTCCTCGCCCCACCATTAAACCAGCACTACTTGCAATCACCGTACTGATAAACTTGATCACCAGCACTCGAAACCAACGAAATCCCCTAAGCCCCTGAAGCACCGCCTTCAAATGAGAGATGCCGCTGCCAGCCGACTCTGGTGAAAAACGGATGGTCAGACCTGCAGAAAGAAACACGGCAAACAGGACTAAACCAAACATTAACCAAGGCCCGAAGGTCGAATATTGATGCGCCAATTCAATAAATTGGCTGCGGATAGCGTCCCCGTAATCCAGAGCAAGATGGAATCCGACCGAGGCTGTCCCCGTCAGTAAACCCAGCAAAATAGAGGGTAAGATTAAGCGTTGTCGCTGCCTATTTAAAAGAAGTACGCGGTCATTTTTTTGCTTAAACGTAGTTTTAGTGATCGCTTCACACTCATGATTAAGTTTCATACATTCAACTCAGCATGATTCATTTGTGCGCCGAACATTATAAAAATAGATGCGTTCATGAATGTGGAAAGAGCCATAACGACAGATAAAATATAGATTTGAGTTAGCATTGCGAACTCTAAGGCCATGATGATTAACCATTCAGGTCAACACAACTAAAACCTATAGCGGATATTGGCTTGGATATTGTGGGTAAATAAATTATTACCAATAAGGTTTCTAAATATTGGCCTAAATAACCTAAATCTGCCCCCCTGCTTACCCCATGTGTTTTTATTGACATATCCTATAACTTCATTACCGACATAAGTGTGCTCAGACCTTCCAAAACCGGCAATGGGCGTGACTGTCTGGCACGTTATTCATTAACTTGTGGACAGGTGTTATTCTGGACAATTCATTCTTCCATATGGGTACAGGCCAATCCCCCAGCTTTTGATCCCACTGAAAATCCTGATAGGGCCGATTCTCCTGATATGAAGGCTTGTCTAGCGTGTTAATCCTGTCATGTACATAACCCAGCCAGAACGATGCGTTATCATTTGATTGATAACCGACGTGGGATAACAACAGGTTTTGGTTTTCCATTTTTCCTGTAGGTGAATCATCCCGGGTACGTGTCTGGTTCATCACTGACCATTTAAGTTTCTCAAGACTGGGCGACAACGGTTTAAAATTCAAATGCAATACCAGCGCCCCCCAAACCCCGCGCATATCGACAGCTTCCGAACCACCAGCAAAAGACTTGATCGGCTGTATCAACAATAATGTGCATAAAACTACTGAGTTTTTGATGTTGTTCATTGGATTTTCCTTTAGGGTAATTTAATTATTAAGCCCTAAGTTTCGTTATGAGTTTTTGCCAGTCATACCTTTAGTAAAAGAGAATGAAACAGCGTGAAAGTATTGAGTTTTACATATTCGCTAAGGCTCCAGTACCGAAGCAACGTCTTCATAGCGAATACTGTTTTGATCGTTATTGACAATATGATTTGCTAGTTTGGCAATTGCAGCCCAGTTTTCATGACCATTGAGGAATTTAAACGCGACGGTATACAAAGCATCAAGTTTTCTGTCTCGCTCCTGTTGTGAGGTGGAAAAGCTTTGTAAATAGTCCTCGACTACGGCAAGTTTTGAACTACCACCATAGTTTTTTAGCGCTTGCAGGTTAACTAAACGACGGTTAAATGGTTGATTATCAATCTCGGCTACATGCTTAGCTTCAGCCAGAGGCCCCATAAGCAGATTAATGATGTCCGCTTCAAGGACGCTCATATACTCTTTAGTAAATGCCATTGGATTAACAGATTGATCCACCAAAGCTTTAATTGAAGGGGGTAGGGATTCTATTAACCGCCCACCTTCCATAAAACTATGACTAGCCTGATCAAACTTAAAATTATTTTCTGACAGATTACTAATGGCATTAAGGCTGATTAGAAAAAAAACCGGGGGAAGCATTCTGGCTTTGTTATTTAAATAAATAGCCGTTGCATGCTCTGCTTCATGAAAAATTAACCGTAGCTTACGTTTAGTTATTGGGTTCTGCTTGAGCCATTCAATTAACTTAGGCCTCCCTTTAGGGAATGTTGCCTGCATTATTGAAATGAGCCTTTCATTATTGGTTATGACATTCATCTTCTATACCCCAAAGTTTCTGACGACGTTAGATCTGTTTAATCAGGAAGAACGATTTATTCTTTCATTAAGAATCATTGGTTGTTTAGTTGGTTATTAAGGTTAAGAGTCATAAAACAATGTTTATACAAACATTGTTTACGGTAACATAAATTACTCAATGCGCCAATTATGAAGGCCCAGTAATTACAATTAGTTATAACTCCAACCGATCTTAACTAAGCTCTGACTGAATGAAATGAACCTGATAAAATGGCAAAAATACATTCTATGAGATAACAATTGCCGCGCATGAAAGGTAATAACAAGAAAATATTAACGATGGAAATTACAGACGCTGACCCGTCAAAACAATGGTCTCTTGAAGTGCTGAAACAGTTTCGATTAATTTTTAAAGCCACCCAGCAACATTCACAGTCGGTTGAAACAAAATACGGTGTCACAAGCGCCCAACTTTGGGCTATGTGGGAACTGTCAAAAACACCCGGGCTGAAGGTTACCGATCTGGCTAAGGCCATGTCGATTCACCATTCAACGGCCTGTAGCTTGTTAGATAAGCTGGCAAAAAAAAGCTTAATCGTTCGCGAACGCGTGAGTCAAGACCAGCGAGTGGTTACAGTAAATTTAACAACTCAGGGAGTTGACTTAATTGACCACGCCCCCTTAGCGCCACAAGGCATATTGCAGCACGCACTATTTGATATACCTGAGAATGTCCTGAAATCTCTTGCAACAAATCTTGATGTGCTGGTTAAAACTATGGAAATTAAAGACGAAGAAGCGGCAATGCAGCCAATTAACCCAATATCTGATCGAATCATTCATGAGAAGGTTCGTTGAAAATCTTAAGGGCGTCTCTAAAAATACTGCCGCCATGGCCAATCCAAGTGGTTAAGCTTAACGCCGGACATGGGCGGGATTCACACCCTAGTTTATAGAGCACTGCCAGGCCTCAACGGTTAATTAACCCCAGATTGTTTCGCGATTTTCTTGATAGGTTATGTTGAGTATTCCGTCTTGCTTCTGATACTCAATATGGAATAGAGAACTTAAAGTTATATTTAAT
>JAQTQN010000241.1 GCA_028712225.1 Methylobacter sp. | reverse complement strand
TTCTACCAATAACAGCTGGTCAAAACCCACGCCAAAATGCCGATCGGATAAGCGCTGAACTTGCTCAGGAGTTAAATCTATCTGCTGATTAATGGCGTCAATAACCATAAAGTCATTGCCTAGCCCGTGCATCTTGGTGAAATTGATCATAGTGTTTGGTTGTTAACGCTCAAGGTAATAAATGTTCGCCAGCCCAAAGTTGGGCAATGGTTTCTCTTTCGCGGATAAGGTGAATTTGCTCGCCGTCGACCATCACCTCCGCCACCCGTGGCCTGGAATTGTAGTTGGAACTCATACTAAAACCATAAGCGCCTGATGAGCGGATCGCCAGCAAATCACCTTGCGCAAGTTGTAATTCACGGTCTTTCGCTAAAAAATCACCGGTTTCACAGACCGGACCGACGATGTCCCAATGCTGGGCATCGCTGCTGCTTTGCTTATTTACAGGAATCACTTCCTGCCAGGCACTGTAAAGAGAAGGCCGCACCAAGTCGTTCATGGCTGCATCGACGATGGCAAAGTTTTTGTTCTCGGTAGGTTTAAGGTACTCAACCTGCGTTACTAAAATACCGGCATTGCCGACAATCGCCCGGCCTGGTTCCAGCAATACCTCAACATCACTATCACCCAGCCGTTGTAACACGGCATTGATGTAATCGGCGGGCTCTGGCGGTTGCTCGTCTTTATAGCGAATACCTAAGCCGCCGCCCAAATCCAAATGATGCAGATGGATACCTTCGGCTTTCAGCGTATCCACCAGTGCCAGCACTTTATCGAGCGCATCTAAAAATGGCCGGGTTTCAGTAAGTTGCGAGCCGATATGGCAATCGATACCCACCACGTTGATATTAGGCATCGCCGCCGCACGACGGTATTCATGCACAGCCTGATTGATGTCGATGCCGAATTTATTTTCTTTTAGCCCAGTAGAAATATACGGATGCGTTTTGGCATCCACATCCGGGTTAACACGGAACGATACCGGCGCAATCACGCCCAGCTGTTCGGCTAGGAGATTAAGCCTATCCAGCTCTCCGCTCACTTCAACATTAAAGCAACGAATACCAAGCTTTAACGCCGCCAGCAATTCATCTTCGCGCTTACCAACGCCGGAAAACACGATTTTCTTGGCATCGCCGCCAGCCGCCAGCACGCGCTCCAACTCACCCAACGACACAATATCAAAACCCGACCCCAACCGCGCCAGCACATTAAGAATGGCGATATTGGAATTCGCTTTTACGGCATAGCAAATTAAATGCGGATGCGTGCCAAAGGCTTGATCAAACGCCTGCCAATGCCTTGCCAGCGTGGCTCGGGAGTAGATATAACAAGGGCTGCCAACTTTATAAACGATGTCTTGCACGGCAACATCTTCGGCAAAAAGCTCGTTGTCGCGGTAATTAAAATAATCCATGTTATTGATTTTTTTGCGGTTCAGATTTAGCAGGAGGCTCTACTTGTGCAGGCGCATTTTTATCAGGCAAATACAACGGGCCGGGCTGACCGCAGCCAGCAATAACCGCGCTGAGTAACAACAGTGTCAATGTTTTGTATTTCATTTAGTTCACAACTTAAAAAGGAGGCAAAAAACGTCCCTATCATAAGCGGAAACCGGCTGAAAGGCATTACACCATTTCTTGATTTAGCGGTGCTCGAATGACCAAACGAAACTCGCGAATATCTAAATAAAAGATGCATTTAGCTAAATTTGTCATTTTATTAGACCATCAATTATCTTTACCATGACACCCGGTGAGCAATAGTTGTTTTGCGACACCCATTATCAGAAGGAGTTTTTAAAGTGACAAACACAAAAAATCATACTGATGACCGATTGAAAGCAGAAATAGCCAATACCATCGCTAGCATGCTGCAAGACATCAAATTCGGTTCGATTGAAATCATTGTTCACGAAAACCGGGTTGTGCAAATCGAACGCAAAGAAAAATTGCGTTTCGATACCAAAGCAACATCAAGTAAATAATCGTTACCACGGTGTTCCGTTAAAAAAACCAAGTTTCAGTGCATTAAAAATGCCTGACCGGGCCACCGGAAGTAAGCACAAAATCAGGACAAATCATGAAACACCTACGCTACAAAACCCTTGCGGGTGCAATACAGCTGGCATTATTGGGCATACCCACCGCCAACGCTGCTGACGTCGATGCTTTAGAGCGACGCATTCACGAACTTGAATCCCGTTTAGAAAAATTCGAAAAAGCCACCGCCGCGGCCCCTGCGCCAACTGCAGCGGCGGCACCCGCAGTTAATCCGGAAGTGCAAAAGTTGACTCGTAAAGTCAACACGCTGGAACGCAAGCTGGAAGTGCAAGATGAAGTTACCGCGTCCAATTTTACCAAGTTGCCAAAATTTGATGTCAGCACCAATGGTTTCAGGATTTCCTCGCAAGATGGTCAGCATGAAGTCCGCATCCGAGGTGCAATGCAAGCTGACGGGCGTTTTTTTTCTGAAGACTCTAACCGTCAAGCCATTGACAGCTTTGAACTCAAACAAGGTCGGGTTTGGCTGGAAGGTAAAGTTTTTAAGAACATTTACTACAAAATCATGCCTGATTTTGCGGCCGGCGGAAACATTCTACCGGATGCTTATCTGGACTATGCCTACCTGTCTGAAGCCAGCTTGTTAGTCGGTAAATTCAAACCGTCCCTCAGTCTTGAGCGCTTACAAGGCGACGCCGACGGCACCTTCCTGGAACGCGCCTTCCCGACTTACTTAGCCAGCAACCGTGATGTCGGTGTGCAGTTGCATGGTGCATTCTCCAAATCCGGTTTTACCACCGAGGTTATACCCGGCCCGATCGATGCCAAAAACACCTTTACCTACCAAGTTGGCGTAATGAACGGCTCAGGTGATGACGGCAGCCCTAACAACAACTCTAAAGACACCGACGACAACAAAGAATTTGTCGGCCGTTTATTTGCGCATCCATTTCAACACACCGGCTACAGCTGGCTGGAAGGATTTGGCGTAGGTGTCGCGGGTACTGTAGGCGACCCGAATGCTCAGGCGCTGAAGTCTCAAGCAACACCGATAGGCAGAAATACCTATCTTGATTACACCAAGACTTACACCGTAGGAAATACTAAAAATACCGCACCAGTGAGTAATGGCGAACAATACCGACTCTATCCGCAAGCTTACTGGTACGCGGGCCCATTTGGATTAATGGCTGAATATGTAGCCTCTTCGCAAACCATTAGTGGCAAGGACAACAAAGGAAAAAACACCAATATCAGGCAAGACAATACCGCCTGGCAACTACTAGGATCTTGGGTTGTCACCGGTGAAGACAACAGCTTTGGCGCCGTCAAACCCATTCAAAATTTCAGCCCGCTGGATGGCCGCTGGGGTGCATTGCAGTTTGCCGCGCGCTGGTCAGAGATGGACATCGATAACGGTACCTTCAAAATTCTTGATCCAACACAATCCGCCACCCATGCCACAGCATGGACCTTGGGTGCCAATTGGTACCTGAACGCTTACGCACTGATCAGAGCCGACTACGAACAAACCAGTTTTGATGGCGGAGCCACAGCTATTAAAGGCGGTGACCGACCCACTGAGCAAGTATTCGCAACCCGTTTCCAACTCTCGTTTTAACTGTGTTTAATTTAAGGGGCTTTACTATATGAAAATAAAATTACACCAACTTCTCGTTGCCGGGGTATTCGCTGCCCTAACCGCTGCACCCGCAGTCAATGCCGCAGATATTAAGCTGCTCAACGTGTCATACGACCCTACTCGTGAATTTTATAAAGAATACAACGAGGCGTTCTCCAAATATTGGAAAGCCAAAACCGGCGATAACGTCACCATCAATCAATCCCATGGCGGCGGCGGTAAACAAGCACGTGCGGTGTTAGATGGCCTGGAAGCTGATGTGGTGACCTTAGCAATTGCGTTCGACATCGATCAGCTGTATCAAAAACGTAAATTGATC
>JAQTQN010000039.1 GCA_028712225.1 Methylobacter sp. | reverse complement strand
AGCGTGTAAAGGAAATAACTTTGCTCCTTATTGGGGTCAAGGCCCTTTAATAACTGGAATTCGCCGTTATTTTCAGCAACGCGGGCGTAATGTCCTGTAGCGATGTATTCAGCGCCTAAGTCTTCGGTGGCATAATTCAAAAACGCCTTAAATTTGACATGCTTATTACAGAGAATATCGGGATTGGGCGTGCGTCCGGCTTTAAATTCAGACAAAAACACCTCAAACACTTCATCCCAATATTCTGCAGCAAAGTTGACTGTTTTAAGTTCTATACCCAATGTATCGCAAACCTGCTGAGCGTCAGCAAGGTCTTGCATGGCAGTACAGAATTCGGTGCCATCATCCTCCTCCCAGTTTTTCATAAACAAGCCGGTCACTTGATGACCTTGTTCCTGGAGAATTAAGGCAGTGACAGATGAATCAACACCTCCAGACATGCCGACAATTATGTTTTTACGCATAGTCGACATCAAGGAAGGATTTTAATAATGACAACGGAAAACGCTGCCCACTCAAAAACTCATCAACGCTAAACAACACAAGAGGACTACGAAGACGGTGTCGTTCGGCGACAATCTCATCGTAACTAAGCCAATGTGTATCCACGATCCCTTCATCTAGCTTTTGTCCAGGTGCATGAGAATGGCAATGCCCAGCAAAGCAGAATCTCATAAAGCTCGGATAGTCTGGATTTTTGCGCCATAGTTGCACCGACACAAGCGATTCCGGCTCAAACTGCCAGGCAGTTTCTTCCTGCACTTCCCTTTTAACAGCAGCAATCAAATCCTCGTTTTCTTCCAAATGTCCGGCAGGTTGATTGAACTGCAATCCATGAGGAGTATGCTCTTCAACAAGTAAAAAACGACCATCTCGTTCGACCACTGCTGCTACTGTAACGTGTGGTTTCCAAACCATTGCGAAATTCCGAATCTCAAAAATTTGATATTTTACAAGATTATGTGGATGCCATGTTGGCAATGATCAAATCTACAACTCAATCGAATGATTTAATTGAATAAATTGACAAGAAAACAGTACATATAATTTGTTGTGTCAATAATGTTGAAATCTACTAATATTGGCACCATGTTAAGCAACCAATGTGTTTTTATACAACGACTATGTCCGAGCTAGACCCAACAAAAAATAATGATAACGACTTAGCTGTTCAAGAAGCCAGGCCGAAGTTGCAACGACCTCCGTTATATAAAGTTATTCTTTTAAATGATGACTTTACGCCCATGGATTTTGTGATAGAAGTACTGATGGACTTTTTTGCCATGACTGAAGAAAAAGCAACCCAGGTTATGCTGCAAGTTCATACTGAAGGCATTGGTGTTTGCGGAACTTATTCTAAAGACGTCGCTGAAACTAAAGTTTACCTGGTCAACGAATATTCACGAGAAAACCACCATCCATTGCTGTGTACAATGGAAGCAGACTAGCTTGGAGCATCTATGTTAAGCAAAGAACTTGAAATCACCTTAAACACTGCCTTTAAAAACGCGCACGACAAAAGGCATGAATTTATAACAGTTGAACATTTACTGCTGGCATTACTTGATAACGCTTCAGCTGAAGCCATTATGACGGCATGTGGCTGCGACATTAGCGGTTTGCGCGGACAGTTAGCGCAATTCATCGATGAAACTATTTCACTGCTTCCTGAAGGAGTGCATCGTGAAACCCAGCCAACACTGGGATTTCAAAGAGTGCTCCAACGCGCGGTATTTCATGTACAAGCTTCCGATAAAAAAGAGGTTACCGGCGCAAATTTATTTGTCGCCTTATTCAGCGAACAAGACTCACACGCAGTTTATTTACTTAACAAACAAGATATTTCAAGACTGGATGTTGTCAATTACTTGGCTCATGGAATTTCAAAAATCAATCCGGATCCACTTGAATATCGCAATCCTGAACAAAACAACACCGATACAGAAGCAGCCGGTTCAGCATTAGACAAGTATGCAAGCAATCTTAACGAAGAAGCGCTTCAAGGTAGAATTGATCCACTAATTGGTCGAGAATCCGAGCTTGAGCGCACCATTCAAACGCTCTGCCGTCGCCGAAAAAACAACCCTTTATTGGTTGGTGAAGCAGGCGTTGGTAAAACAGCCATTGCCGAAGGTTTAGCAAAACGCATCGTCGAAGAAAATGTGCCGGAAATCCTTAAAAACAGCGTTATTTATTCGCTGGATTTAGGTGCCTTGGTTGCAGGCACAAAATACAGGGGTGATTTTGAAAAACGCCTTAAGGCGTTAGTTAATCAACTAAAAAAAGAGCCTGATTCAATTTTGTTTATCGATGAAATTCATACCCTTATTGGCGCAGGCTCTGCATCAGGCGGCGTAATGGATGCATCTAACCTAATTAAACCAGTTCTTGCTTCCGGTCAATTACGCTGCATTGGTTCTACCACTTATCAAGAATATCGCGGCATTTTCGAAAAAGACCACGCTTTGGCAAGGCGCTTCCAAAAAATCGACGTACTTGAACCTTCTGTTGAGGACACAATTCTAATATTGAAAGGATTGAAATCTCGCTTTGAAGATCATCACGATGTTAAGTATTCATCAGAAGCATTACGCGTGGCAGCAGAGTTATCAGATCGATACATTACCGACCGCCATTTACCAGATAAGGCGATCGACGTAATTGACGAAGCGGGCGCAAAGCAACGTATGACAGCAGAAGCAGACCGTAAAAGTCTAATTGACGTAGCCGAAATAGAAGACATTGTCTCAAAAATAGCTAGAGTGCCTGCAAAGTCGGTTTCGTCAAATGATATTGATAAACTTGCTAATCTGGAAAAGAATCTAAAAATGCTTGTTTTTGGTCAAGATGAGGCGATTACCGCCTTAGCTTCCGCAATAAAATTATCCCGAGCCGGGCTACGCGAATCCCAAAAAACTATCGGCTCATTCCTTTTCGCTGGCCCGACAGGCGTAGGTAAAACTGAAGTAACTAGACAACTCGCCAAGGTGTTAGGAGTTGAGTTGATACGCTTTGATATGTCTGAATACATGGAACGCCACACTGTCTCCAGATTGATAGGAGCACCTCCTGGCTATATCGGTTTTGATCAGGGCGGATTATTGACAGAGCAAGTAACCAAACACCCCCACGCAGTTTTATTATTAGATGAGCTGGAAAAGGCTCACCCTGATGTATTCAATTTGTTATTACAAGTAATGGATCATGGCTCACTAACCGATAACAACGGCCGCAAAGCCGATTTTCGTAACATCATTTTAGTCATGACCACTAATGCGGGTGCCGAAGAGGGCAGTCGGGCATCAATAGGGTTCACACACCAGGATCATGCTACTGATAGCATGAAAGTAATAGAAAAAGGTTTTTCACCGGAGTTTCGCAATCGTTTGGACGCCATAATTCAATTCAAACCGCTAGACATTTCCATCGTTGGGCATGTAGTTGATAAATTTATTTTCGAACTTGAAGCGCTACTTGCAGAAAAACACGTAACACTAATGCTTGAGCCAGATGCCAGACTCTGGCTTGCTGAAAACGGCTGCGACCCCAAAATGGGGGCAAGACCGATGGCTAGATTGATACAAGAAAAAATTAAAAAGCCATTAGCAAATGACTTATTATTTGGCGAGTTAGCTCAGGGTGGTAGCGTGCGAATTTATGTACAAGATAACGAACTTGCGTTTGCAATAAAACGTAATGAAATGAATGTTGCGGAAAATAGCTAGCTTGACTAAAACAATGCGCTAATCGCGTAGACGATTAGCGCATACGGAATGTGATCCGGCCTTTAGTTAAATCGTAGGGCGTCATTTCAACCTTTACACTATCTCCCGTTAAGATTCGAATATAATGTTTGCGCATTTTTCCAGAGATATGTGCAGTAACGATATGCCCATTCTCGAGTTGCACTCTGAACATGGTATTCGGAAGCGTATCAATTACCTTACCTTCCATTTCAATTTGATCTTCTTTAGCCATTTATAATCACCTGTAGTATTAAAACGCCCAATAATACCATAGCCTGATTTTTAACAACAGAAGCGGGAAAGGCAAAGCAAAAAATCTGCTTATGATCCCAATCAAAAAGCCACCTCGGTCAATTTTAAATATTCAACCTCTGAAAACACATCGAGGTTGCTTTCAACACGATCCAGAAAAACCTTACCAATTAGATGATCATATTCATGCTGAAATACTCGTGCGATGAACCCATTCAATTCAAGCTCAACATGAAACCCTTGTTCGTTAGCATATTGAACTGAAATGTATTTGTACCTTGGTACTAATGCACGTATCCCTGGAATACTCAAACAACCTTCCCAGCCTTTTTCCTGAGCATCCGAACTATTTACAAATAGCGGATTGATCATAATTGTAGGCTCCATAAAAGGAGCTTTCGGATAGCGCGAAGTAGGTCTTGAAGCTACAACAATTACCTGCTTTGAAACACCTATTTGCGGCGCTGCAAGACCCACGCCTTGCGTAGACGCAAGTGTGGACAACATATCTTCAATTAATTGACGGGCATCGATCGAGCCAATATCTGCAACTACATTCGCTGTCTGCCTAAGTACCTTAGCGCCCAATTGGGCAATATCATGCTTCATGACTACCCCTGCAATTCTTGTAAAAGTAAACTCTGAGCCTGAACAATATCTTCGCCCTCCGCTCTTACAGCAGGATGATAACTTCCATCTGATTGTAGTAGCCACGATTGTGAATTATCTTTCAAATATAACTCCAAATCTTGTAGAAGCCGATTGTGCAATTTTTTGTTTTCAATAGGAAAACAAATCTCAACACGCCGGAACATATTGCGATTCATCAAATCGGCGCTAGAAGCAAACACCTCCCAGTTCCCGCCATTAGCAAACGCATAAACCCGCGCATGCTCCAAAAACCGCCCAATAATCGAACGAACTTCTATGTTTTCAGATACCCCTGGAATTCCTGGGCGTAAACAGCAAATCCCTCTGACAATCAATCTAATCTCAACACCAGCTTGCGATGCACGATACAAACTTTGAATAGCCAACTCTTCAACTACAGCATTAACTTTAATAATGATTTTTGCGGGCTTTCCGGCCTTTGCATTGTGGATTTCCCGTTCAATTTTTTCCATTAATCCACTATGCAAGGTAAATGGTGCCTGCAGTAATTTATTTAGTCGAGTAACTTTACCAAGGCTAGTCAACTGAGCAAATACCCGCCTAACATCCTCACCGAGCTCTTTATCGCATGAAAACAGCCCATAATCGGTATAAAATTGTGCTGTTTTAGGATGATAGTTACCTGTTCCAAGATGCACATAGTTACGCAAGTCCTTACCCTCGCGCTTTAACACCAAACACATTTTGGCATGTGTTTTATAGCCAACCACGCCATAAACGACATGAACAGCCGCTTCTTGCAATTTTGCCGCCAAATCAATATTGGCCTTTTCATCAAACCGGGCTCTTAATTCGATAACCACAGTCACCTCTTTGCCCGCTCTTGCCGCTTTGATTAAAGCGGCAACAATCGGCGAATCAGCTCCCGTCCTATACAATGTTTGTTTAATAGCTAACACATCAGGGGCAATTGCGGCCTGACGCAAGAATTCAACAACAGGCGAAAACGATTCATAAGGATGTTGCAGCAAAATATCAGTACGCTTAATCGCTGCAAAAATATCTTTGTTGCGGCCCAATACAGTTGGAACCGACGGCTTAAAAGGAACAAACTTAAGATCCGGGCGATCCAGCAGATTGTTGATCTCTTGCATTCTATTTAGATTGACTGGCCCATCCACCAAAAACAAGCGATCCCGCGTCATCTCAAAGCGGCCCAGCAAAAAGTCGACTGTTTCTTGAGGGCATTTCGCATCAATCTCAAGCCTGACTTCATCGCCATAATTGCGCATCGCCAACTCACCTTCAACAGCCAATAGCAAATCATCAATAGCATCGTCATCGACGAAAAAATCGCTATTTCTGGTTACCCTAAACTGATAACAGCCTTTGACAGCCATGCCGTTAAATAGCTGCTCCACAAATGCATGGATAATTGACGATAAAAAAACAAAGTCCGCCGGACCGCTATTGGTATCAGATCTAGGTAATTGAATAATGCGCGGCAACGCTCGAGGGGCCTGCAAAATTGCCCTTCCGCTATTTCTACCAAACGCATCCTTACCAGTCAGTGAAATTATAAAATTTAAACTTTTATTAAGAATACGAGGAAAAGGGTGCGCTGAATCAAGCCCAACCGGCGTTAAAATTGGCATTAATTCATTATTAAAATAAGCCTCAAGCCACTTATGCTGAGCCTCTGTCCATTCTTTACGGCGCAAAAAACGAATATTTTGTTCACTTAATTTTGGAATCAAAATTTCGTTAAGAACCTTGTACTGGTCTTCAACCAATTGATGAGCTTTGACAGCAATTAGCTCCAGCTGCTCATTCGGTGTTAAACCGTCTGGACCAACAGCTTTTGGATCAATACTTGCCATCTGAATAACACTAGCCACTCGAACCTCGTAAAACTCATCCAAGTTAGAACAAGAAATACACAGGTAGTTAAGCCTCTCAAGCAAAGGTACCTCTTCATTTTTCGCTTGTGCCAAGACTCGTTTATTGAATTCTAATAAACTGAACTCACGGTTGATGTAAAGATCTGTCTTTTGAAGATCAACAGTTTCATTCTCTTGCATTTTCACCAATCTTATATTTAAGTTATTCAAAAATTTATTTGCAATCTATCATAAATTTTTAGCTAACAGATCACAGCTTAAAGTTATTAATGGCGTAACGTCGTCACTTTTAAAAAAGGCTGGCAAACGGGAACTCTTTAAAAAAAATCACTCTGACTACCCTTTCTAAAAACCGATGACGGATATTTACCTAACTTTCTGATAGATATAATTTTTATATATTTATAGATGCAAATGCATATCCACTACAAGGACACCCCCAGTGTTGAGAACACAAGGTTTTTGTGATGTAATACCGAGGCTTTACGTCTTAATGTACCTCTTATTCCTGCGGTTTTAGATAAGGGGATGGTTTCGCCACAACTTGTTTGGAGAGCAGGCTATTAACTATGCAATTTACTATTAAAGAAGGTTTGGACTTACCTATAACGGGCGAGCCCAAACAAGTTATTGAGAATGGCAACTCCGTTAAGTCGGTTGCAATTCTTGGGCCGGATTATGTGGGCATGAAGCCTACCATGGCGGTCAATGAAGGGGACAGTGTCAAACTTGGCCAAGTGCTTTTCAGTGACAAGAAAAATCCGGGAGTCAACTTTACATCACCAGGTGCCGGTGTCGTAAAGTCAATAAATCGCGGTGAGAAACGGATTTTACAATCAATAGTCATCGAGCTTAAAGGAACGGAGGAAGAGTTTTTTTCAAGATACGATGCTTCCGAACTGACTAATCTGACAACAGAACAAGTCAAAGAAAATTTACTTGCTTCCGGGCTTTGGACAAATTTACGTACCCGACCTTACGGCAAAATTCCAGCTATAGATAGCAACGCGAATTCTATTTTTGTTACAGCAATTGATACTAGCCCTTTAGCTGCTGATCCGGCTATTATCATTAAAGAACGAGCTGAGGATTTCATTAATGGTTTAACCGTTATATCTAAGCTTACGCAAGGTAAAGTTTACGTTTGTAAAGCAACTGGCGCCGATATTGCCGTTGGCAATACAAATTCTTTGCAAGTAGCTGATTTTTCTGGACCCCATCCTGCCGGCTTACCAAGCACACACATTCACTTTATCGACCCCGTTAACATTGACAAATTCGTTTGGCATATTAATTATCAAGCAGTAATTGCTGTTGGCGCGCTGTTTACTACGGGCAAATTGAATGTTGAACGCGTGGTATCGCTAGCTGGTCCGACTGTAAAAAATCCACGTCTTATTCGCACACGTATTGGTGCCAACACAGATGATCTTGTTGTCGGCGAGTTGCAAGATAATGTTGAAAGCCGTGTTATCTCAGGCTCCGCTTTATATGGCCGCCAAGCCTCGGATTGGGCGACCTTTTTGGGCCACTATAGCAACCAAATTACTGCCTTAAAAGAAGGTCGCGAGCGCGAGCTATTTGGCTGGATTGTGCCTGGAAAAAATAAATACTCTGCACTAAATGTTTATACCTCTAGTGTTGATCGTAAATTTGATCGCAAGTTTCCTTTAACCACAACTAAAAACGGCAGCAATAGAGCCATTGTTCCAGTGGGTGTATACGAAACTGTAATGCCGTTGGATATCTTGTCAACGCCTCTACTTAAAGCACTGGTGGTTGGCGACTCTGATCAAGCTCAATTACTGGGCTGCTTGGAACTTGATGAAGAAGATCTGTCCTTATTTACGTTTGTAGATCCAGGCAAACATGACTTCGGTCCTGTCCTGAGAGCGAATTTAACTAAAATTGAGAAGGAAGGATAATGTCGGCTAGAGATTTTTTAGATAGCATTGAGCCGCATTTTACAAAAGGCGGCCGGTTAGAAAAGTATTACGGTCTCTATGAGATGGTTGATACTTTTATTTACACCCCCGCAGATGTAACACGCGGAACCACTCATGTTCGGGATGGTAACGACCTAAAACGGACAATGACGTTTGTGGTAATAGCCACATTTTTCTGCATATTGATGGCCTTATATAACACGGGCTATCAAGCAAATGTCGCGATCGAAGCGTTAGGATTAGAAAAAGCCGACAATTGGCGCAGCATACCCATGATGATATTCGGGTATAGCTCATACAATCCAATATCTTGTATTGTTCATGGCGCATTGTATTTCCTACCTATTTACATTACGACACTAGCAATTGGCGGCATATGGGAAGTCATATTTGCAACGGTTCGTGGACATGAAGTAAACGAGGGTTTCCTGGTTTCCTCCATGCTTTACACCTTGATCATGCCACCCGACATGCCTTTATGGCAGGTTGCTTTGGGTATTTCATTCGGAATCGTTATCGGCAAAGAAGTATTTGGCGGTACCGGCAAAAACTTCCTGAATCCTGCCTTGACTGGAAGAGCATTCTTATATTTTGCTTATCCAGCTTCTATTTCAGGTGACGCTGTTTGGGTAGCCGTTGATGGCTATACCGCCGCTACGCCTTTAGGCCTTGCTGCTAACGGTGGTCTTGAAGCGGTTTACGCAGCTAACTACAGCTGGATTCAAACTTTTTTTGGATTTGAGCCAGGCTGCTTGGGTGAAACGTCAACATTGGCTATTTTGATTGGCGCAGCATTTTTGTTGTATACCCGGGTTGCTTCTTACCGAATCATGGGTGGCGTATTTTTAGGAATGCTTGCAACATCATTACTATTTAATACCATCGGCAGCGATACCAACCCAATGTTTGCATTTCCTTGGTACTGGCATCTCACTGTCGGCGGATTTGCTTTTGGTATGGTTTATATGGCAACCGATCCAGTAAGTGCTGCAATGACCAATACCGGACGCTGGGTATTTGGTGGATTGGTAGGTGCAATGACGGTATTAATCAGAGTTGTGAACCCAGCCTTCCCAGAAGGCATTATGTTGGCAATTCTCTTTTCCAACATGTTCGCACCGACTATCGATTATTTCGTCATTCAGGCCAACATTAGAAGAAGGATAAAACGTCATGCCTAATGAAAACAAGCAATGTGGGCATTACGCAAAACTTTGTGCTGTCCTCGAAAAAAACGAAAACTATCAAAAATTCAAAGTGTATGCCGAGCATATTCTTGCCCTAAGCAACAATAGCTTAGAAAAAACCATCGCTATTGCTGTTGCGCTTTGCTTGGTCTGCGCGGTATTGGTTTCATTGGCTGCAGTTGCATTAAAACCATTACAGATCAATAACAAAGAGCTGGATATGAAAAAAAATATCCTTGATGTAGCAGGCTTACTTGAAGAAGGCAAAGACATTGATGCTGCTTTTGCAGCAAAAATTGAAGCTAAAATCGTTGATCTAGAAACCGGTGATTATGTTGAGAGTGTTAACGCTGACGACTACGATCAACGAAAAGCCGCAAAAGATCCCGCTCAAAGCATCGCCATTCCTAAGGATAAGGATATTGCTCATATCAGAATTAAAGCTAAATACGCCAAGGTGTTTCTAGTCAAAGAATCTGGAGCGATAAAATCAATTATTCTTCCAATCAACGGCTATGGCTTGTGGTCAACTTTATATGGATTTTTATCGGTTGATGCCGATGGACAGACCGTACAAAGTATTAACTTTTATGACCAAGCTGAAACACCGGGACTAGGTGGTGAAGTTGTTAATCCAAACTGGCGTGCATTGTGGAAAGGCAAGAAAATTTATGCCGAAACTGATCAGCCGTCTATGGAAAAAGGCTTAATTACCGAAGCTGATACTGGCGAGCCCGCCTTAAGTTTAATTAAGGGGGTTGTTGATAACAGTAAACCAGGTTCGCAATATCAGGTTGATGGTCTCGCAGGTGCAACATTAACTAGTACAGGCGTAACCAATCTGATCAGATATTGGACTAGCAAAGAAGGTTTTGCGCCGTATTTGAGCAAAGTAAGAACGGTTAAAGGAGCCAAATCATGAGCGCAGTATTAAATGATGAAACAAAAAAAGTAATAGTTGAGCCATTAGTCACTAACAACCCAATTACTTTACAAGTTTTGGGCATTTGTTCGGCATTGGCGGTTACTTCGCAAATGTCTACATCACTGATCATGGCATTGGCATTAACCCTTGTTACCGCATTTTCCAGTGCCGCAATTAGTGCGATCAGAAACCATATTCCCAGCAGCATACGGATTATCGTGCAGATGACCATCATTGCTTCACTGGTTATCGTGGTTGACCAATTATTGAAAGCATTTGCTTATGACGTCAGCAAACAATTATCAGTATTCGTTGGTTTGATCATTACTAACTGTATCGTTATGGGACGTGCCGAAGGCTACGCGATGAAAAATCCGCCGTTGGAAAGTTTCATGGACGGTATTGGTAATGGCCTTGGTTATAGTTTGATTTTGATTATTGTCGCTTTTTTCAGAGAACTGTTTGGTTCGGGCAAGTTATTAGGAATCGAAATATTGAAGCTGACCAAAGATGGCGGCTGGTACGACCCTAATGGCTTGATGCTGCTACCACCTAGTGCTTTTTTCATTATCGGACTGATAATTTGGGGCGTTCGTCAATGGAAACCCAATCAAGTTGAAAAGGCAGACTTCAAAATCATGTCGATTACTCATGGTGAAGGAGGACATCACTAATGGAAGCGTATATCAGTTTATTTGTTAAGGCGGTCTTTATTGAAAACCTGGCACTTTCCTTCTTTTTGGGAATGTGTACATTTATTGCTGTTTCAAAGAAGATTTCCACTGCGATGGGATTGGGTATTGCGGTCATGGTGGTGCAAACCATTACTGTGCCCGCTAACAACCTTGTCTATCACACCTTACTCAAAGAAGATGCTCTGTCCTGGCTGGGAATTACCGGCGTTGACTTAAGCTTTTTGGCATTATTAAGCTGCATTGGCATGATTGCCGCTTTAGTACAAATTCTGGAGATGATTTTAGATAAGTTTTTCCCTGCTCTTTACCATGCATTAGGGGTATTTCTTCCTTTGATCACAGTAAACTGCGCCATTCTCGGTGGTAGTTTGTTCATGATCGAACGTGATTATAACTTCGGTGAAAGCGTTACCTATGGTGTAGGCAGTGGTTTAGGTTGGGCATTAGCTATAACCGTTATGGCTGGTGTACGAGAAAAACTTAAATACAGTGATATACCGGCCGGATTACAAGGTTTGGGTATTACCTTTATTACCGCAGGCTTGATGTCTCTTGGCTTCATGGCTTTCTCTGGAATCCAACTTTAAGAAGGTAACGTAATGCTGGAAATTTTATTAGGGATTATTATTTTCACGGCCTTTGTATTAGCGCTTGTGTTTGTGATTATCGGCGCCAAAAAGAAATTGGTTGCTGAAGGGGATGTCGAAATCCTGATAAATCATGAAAAGAAAATCCATGTACCTGTAGGTTCAAAGCTATTAACTGCACTGGCAGACAATGGTTTATTTGTGTCATCAGCTTGCGGTGGCGGCGGTACCTGTGCTCAATGTAAGGTTAAGGTACATTCAGGTGGTGGTGAAATCCTCCCAACTGAATTGAGTCATATCACCAAACGTGAAGCCGCAGAAGGTGAGCGCCTTGCTTGCCAAGTTTCTGTTAAACATAACATGGACATCGAAGTTGAAGACTCTGTTTTTGGCGTAAAAAAATGGGAATGTACTGTTAAATCGAATAACAACGTTGCCACCTTCATTAAAGAGTTGGTTCTCGATTTGCCAGCTGGTGAAGAAATTCATTACCGTGCGGGCGGCTACATTCAAATCGAGTGTCCTCCACATACTGTCAAATACAGTGACTTTGCGATTGAAGAAAGATTCCACGAAGATTGGGACAAATACAACTTGTGGCGTTATGTCTCTGATGTAAAAGAACCTGCTTTACGTGCTTATTCAATGGCAAGCTATCCAGAAGAAAAAGAAATAATGCTGAACGTGCGTATTGCGACACCACCTCCTGGTGCTCCCGAAAGCGTTCCACCAGGCATTATGTCGTCTTTTATATTTGGCTTAAAACCAGGTGATAAATGTATTGTTTCTGGTCCTTATGGCGAATTTTATGCCAAAGATACCGATGCAGAAATGGTCTTCGTCGGCGGTGGCGCAGGTATGGCGCCTATGCGTTCACATATCTTCGATCTACTCCGCAGACTAAAATCTAAACGTAAGATCACCTTCTGGTACGGAGCTCGCAGTAAGCGCGAAATGTTTTATGTTGAAGATTTCGATATGCTTGCAAGAGAAAACGACAACTTTGAGTGGCATGTTGCCTTGTCAGATCCATTGCCTGAAGATAATTGGGAAGGGTACACCGGCTTTATTCATAATGTTCTTTATGAAGAATTCATTAAAAAGCACCCTGCCCCTGAAGATTGTGAGTTTTACATGTGCGGACCTCCAATCATGAACACGTCAGTAATCAAAATGCTTTTGGATAATGGTGTTGAATCTGAAAACATTGCCCTTGATGACTTTGGCGGCTAATTACTTGCAATCTAAATGACTTTTTAGTCTTAAAAGCTTGGCAAGTAAAAAATAGGCGGGGAGCAAATCGATTTTGCTCCCCGTTTTTTTATGTTCAAATTCCCATAATATTCACTCTGTAATATCAAAATTTGATGATCCACCCTAGCCACAACCGGATTAGAGTTTGTGTGCGTTATTGTTATTAAATTGATATAGTGACAAGCATGATAACCATTTTATTCACAAGGGAGTCCCAATGACTTATTTTGTAGTGACGTTTATATTTATGCTAATAATTATCGCCATAATGGCAATAGGCGTAATATTCGGTAGAAAAGCCATCAAAGGATCTTGTGGTGGAGTAAACAACAGCAACTGTGTTTGTATAGAAAAATGCGATAAACGCAAAAAATTTGAAGCTGAAGGTTTAAATCATTAGTCGATATTTTTAAATTATCCTCAACCGTAAATCTGGAGTTGGTCATGCTAGCAAAAATTACTGTTGCAGATTACATGTCAAAAAATCTGGTCAAACTCAGCAAAGATACCAATGTTGTTGACGCAATAAAAACTCTACTAGACCACAAAATCACCAGCGCTCCAGTGGTCGACCCGCAAGGCCAATTATTAGGTATGTTTTCTGAAAAGGATGTCATGCGTGTGGTATTGGAAACCGTTTACAACCAGAGCCAAAGCGGAAAAGTTGCAGAATACATGTCAACAGAAATTAGCAGCGTTAATGCCGATGACAGCATTGTCGATTTGGCAGAAAAATTCCAAAAATCCTCGATTCGAAGCTTTCCTGTCTTTAGTGATAACAAATTGGTTGGTATTGTCAGTCGCACAGATGTGTTGAGGGCATTGGCGTCTATCAATTGATAGCCAACTTAAATGAGATGTAGTGAGTGACAAACCATACCTTTTATTGGCACGACTACGAAACATGGGGGGCAGATCCTAGAATGGATAAACCGGCTCAGTTTGCCGGCATTCGAACCAACCATGATTTTAATATCGTAGATGACCCACTCATAGTCTATTGCAAACCCAGCACCGATGTCCTGCCGCACCCAGAAGCTTGCCTAATTACCGGTATCACCCCGCAACTTGCCGAACAAAAAGGCGTCTCTGAGTCACATTTTATACAGCTGATTCATGATCAACTCGCCCAACCCAATACCTGTGCTCTAGGCTACAACAGTATTCGCTTTGACGATGAAGTCACCCGCAATGCTTTATATAGGAACTTCTATGATCCTTATGCGCGCGAATGGCAAAATGGCAATTCGCGCTGGGATATTATCGATGTAGCCAGAGCCGCCAGAGCATTACGCCCATCAGGCATTCAATGGCCTGATGATGAAGACGGCAAACCCAGTTTCAGACTTGAGCGACTAACCCAAGCCAATGGCATTGCACATGAATCTGCGCACGATGCATTATCTGACGTATATGCAACCATTGCCTGCGCCAAATTGATTAAAGATGCTCAACCCAAACTCTATCAATTTCTGTTTCAACACCGCGTAAAAGCCAAAGCGTTAGAGTTATTAAAACTGGGTAGTTTTAATCCAGTTATACACATTTCAGGCAAATATCCCGCAGCAAAAAATTGCTTGGCCATAGTTATTCCTATTTGCAAGCACCCTACCAATAGCAATGGTGTGATTGTTTACGACCTGTCTGTCGACCCTACCCCACTGCTTTCTTTATCAGTACAAGAAATCCAACAACGTATTTTTACTGCCACTGCTGATTTACCAGACGGTGTTGAAAGAATCCCGCTGAAAACCGTACATATTAACAAGTGTCCCGTATTAGCCCCTATTTCAGTGATTAAACCTGAAGATGCGCAACGGCTTAACGTGGACATGGAGGTATGCAATAAAAATATTGCTAAAATCAAAGCATCTCTGGATCTATCAGGCAAATTAGCGGCTGTTTTTAGTGATAACCATCTGGGATCTTCTGATTTAGACCCTGATCTTGCAATATACAGCGGCGGTTTTTTTTCGGATACCGATAAGCAAAAAATGGCACAAATCAGAGCCATGCTCCCAGAACAATTAACAAATACCATTCATTTCCAAGACCCACGCTTACCGGAAATGCTCTTTAGATACCGAGCGCGTAATTTTCCAGAATCCCTCAGTGCTGACGAACAGCAGCGTTGGAAGCAGTTCTGCATTGCCCGATTAACAGGAAGTCAGTCAGGAGCCAGTCTTACTCTTGCTAGCTACTTAGCCCGCTTAAAAGAATTACGTGCCGACCAAAATACCAACCTATCGATTATTGATGCCCTCGACAGTTACGCAATAGAAAAAATGCACCAGTTAGGTATTTAGCAGGCGTTTTGTAACATCAAACAATGCAAAATATACGCTAAGATTTCACTCAATCATCGCTGCCCTAGCCCAACAACTGATCAATACCCAAACAACTAAACCTACATAAGGAAAAATTCATGATCCCTGTTATTTTATCTGGCGGCTCAGGCACCCGACTTTGGCCTTTATCTCGCGGTCAATATCCTAAGCAATTTTTGCCATTAGTTTCTGACAACACCATGCTGCAGGAAACCCTGCTCAGATTATCCGGCCTTGAGCAATTGCAGCCCCCGATTGCAGTGTGTAATGAAGATCATCGATTTATGCTGGCAGAGCAATTATGGGAAATACACGCTAAACCCGCCGCGATTATTCTGGAACCCATCGGCAAAAACACTGCTCCTGCCGTAGCACTCGCGGCATTATCGGCGCAATCCCCGGATGATGTTCTCTTGATACTGCCGGCTGACCACGTCATCAACAATGTTGAAGCCTTTCATACCGCTGTCAATCAAGCACGCGAACTGGCAGAACAAGGGTATTTAGTAACTTTTGGCATTGTCCCTACAGAACCGGAAACCGGCTACGGCTACATTAAACGCGCGTCATCGCCACAAGGAGCAGCGTTTAATGTCGAAGCATTCGTTGAAAAACCAAATTTAGAGACTGCCAAACATTATCTACAAACCGGCAATTATTTTTGGAACAGCGGCATGTTTGCCTTTAAAGCCGGCGTGTATTTGCAAGAGCTGGAAAAATTCAATCCGGCCATGCTGGAAACCTGTCGCCGAGCGCTCACCACTGCCAAGATTGACCTGGACTTTGTCCGCTTAAACAAAGAAATTTTCTCTACCTGCCCGTCTGATTCCATTGACTATGCGGTCATGGAAAAAACCGACAAAGCTGTCGTCATACCCCTTGATGCTGACTGGAATGACGTTGGCTCTTGGTCAGCCTTATGGGATGTCACCGACAAAGACGATTCCGGCAATGCCATCAACGGGGATGTGTTAACCGTTGACACTAAAAACTCATACATTCACGCGGGAAGCAGATTAGTCGCTGCCATTGGAGTGCGAGACCTAGTCATTATTGAAACCGCCGATGCGGTCATGGTTGCCCCTAAAGACAGAGTGCAAGAAGTTAAAGACATCGTCGCGCAACTTAAAAACCTGGGACGAAAAGAAGCCAACATTCACCGTAAAGCCTACCGGCCTTGGGGGCATTACGATTCAGTAGACAACGGTGAACGCCACCAAACCAAACGCATCGTAGTCAAACCGGGCGC
>JAQTQN010000240.1 GCA_028712225.1 Methylobacter sp. | reverse complement strand
CGAAAAGTTTACGTGGCGGTACCCTGTTGATGAGTCCCCTCAAAGGTGCGGATGGGCAGGTGTATGCGATCGCCCAAGGCAGTTTGGTGGTTAGCGGTTTATCTGCATCCGGTCAGGATGGTTCCAGCGTTACCGTTAATAATCCCAGTGTCGGTCGTATCCCCAATGGGGCCACCGTTGAGCGCTCCGTCAATGCGCCGTTTTCAGAAAGCAATTTCTTAACGTTTAACTTACATGCGTCTGACTTTACCACTGCCAGCCGCGTCGCCGAGTCCATCAATAAAGTGCTTGGCCCCAATACCGCAAAACCGTTGGATGCAACGTCGATCAAAGTTAATGCGCCCATTGATCCGGGCCAAAAAGTGATTTTTGCATCAATGGTTGAGAATATGGACGTCGCTCCAGATGACGCCCCGGCACGTATTATTGTCAACTCACGTACCGGCACCGTCGTCATTAACAGCAAAGTCAGAGTCCAACCGGCTGCCGTGTCGCATGGCAGCTTGACGGTAACGATCAGTGAAAACCCGCAAGTCAGCCAACCCAATGCATTCTCAAATGGTAAAACTGTGGTGACGCCTAGCTCTGAGGTAAAAGTCGAAGAAGAAAAAAACCACATGTTTGTATTTAATCCTGGCGTGTCTTTGGATCAAATTGTTAAAGCAGTCAATAACGTCGGCGCGGCTCCCAGTGATTTGGTGGCTATTTTGGAAGCGCTTAAATCAGCTGGCGCATTACGGGCTGAGTTAATTGTTATTTAGTAGGAGCGTTGGTCATGCAAAACGTCAATAACGCCGATGTCTATACCGATTTTAACGGGCTGGCCAAGCTTAAAAACGATGCCAGAAAGGAATCGCCGGAAGCGCTTAAGGAAGTCGCCAAGCAGTTTGAATCGATATTTATCAACAATGTATTGAAGGGCATGCGTGAAGCCAAATTGGCGGAAGGCATTCTGGATAATGACCAAAGTAAGTTTTATAACGATATGTACGATCAGCAGTTGGCCGTGCATTTGGCGGGCAAACCGGGCATTGGCCTGGCTGATTTAATCGTTAAGCAAATGCGCAAAGAACAGCCGGAAGACAAACAAGAAAAATTGGAAACAGAAGATTTCCTCAACCGGTCTTCCAGTGCCGACAAAGGCTCGATACAACACACCCATGCAGGTAATGCTCCTGCCGCTGCCAAACCGGTGCAGCCGGTGTCTGAATATCAAGACGGCGCAGTGACTATCAGTGCGTATCCGCACGATACCAGCAAGTTAAACCAAGACATCACCCCAATCACCGCCAAGGGTGAATCTACCGGACCGATAACTACAGCAGAACAATTTGTCCGACAACTCCAGCCTTATGCCGAGCAAGCCGCTAAAGAGCTGGGTGTGGAACCGAAAGCAATTTTGGCACAGGCGGCACTGGAAAGCGGCTGGGGACGGTCATTGATTAAAACCCGGAGCGGCGAAAGTAGTTTTAATGTTTTCAACATCAAGGCCGATAAATCTTGGCAAGGCCAACAAGCTAAAGTGTCGACGCTGGAATTTAACCACGGTGTCGCACAAAAAGTGAACGCAGGATTTAGAACCTATGGGTCGTTTAAAGAAAGCTTTAGCGACTATGTCGACTTTATTAAAAGCAATCCGCGTTATCAGCAGGCATTAAAGCAAGCTGGGAATACCGCTAGTTATATGCATGAGCTGCAACAAGCAGGTTATGCCACCGACCCTCGTTACGCGGAAAAAGTAATGAGCATTTACCAAAGCAATGCAATCGACCGCATGGACGAAATTAAAATTGCTTCAAGCGAGCCACTGTCATGAGCAGCATTATCGGTACCGCATTATCCGGATTGATGGCCGCACAACGGTCATTGGAAACCGCCAGTCATAACATAGCCAACGTTAATACCGAGGGCTATAGCCGCCAGCGTACCGAATACGCAACTCGCCAGTCAGACTATACCGGCGTCGGTTTTATTGGCAATGGTGTTAATGTCACTACGGTAGCGCGCAGTTATGATCGGTTTATTACCAGTCAACTAAACACCTCCACCTCGGCATTTTCAGAAACCAACGGCTTTTACAAGATGGCCTCGCAAGTCGATAACCTGATTGCCAATCAGGCAACCGGTTTGTCGCCGACCTTGAAAGCATTTTTTAGTGCTGTGAATGAAGTGGCCAATGATCCGTCCTCAATACCTGCCAGACAGGTGATGCTTTCTGAAGCGGAGTCTTTAACCGGCCAGTTTTCCAGTTTATCTACTCAATTTGATACGTTGCGCCAGCAAACCAATAACCAAATGCAGGCAATGACTGATGACATCAACAGTTACGCTAAAAATATCGCTGAGCTGAATGGCAAAATCATTATCGAATCCGGACTGTCTTCAACAGAGCGCTTACCGAATGACTTGCTCGATCAGCGTGATGCGTTAGTTGCCAAAATTGCGGAAAAGATTAGCGTTTCGACAGTGGCCCAAGCCGATGGCTCGCTCAGTGTGTTTGTCGGCAGTGGACAATCGTTGGTATTGGGGCTCAATGCCTCGCGTATGTCGATAGGAAGTTCAGCAACAGATGTTGCACAAAAAACCATTTTGATTAATAACCAAAACATAACCAGCCAAGTGACCGGCGGTGAATTGGCTGGCGCACTTAAGTTTAGAGATGAGGTGCTGGATCCCGCACAAAATCAATTGGGCTTAATTGCTGCCGGATTCGCAACTGAATTTAATGCGCTGCAAATGTCCGGACGCGATTTAAACGGCAACTCCGGCACGGCTTTATTTAATTTTGGTGCGCCGTCGATCCCCGTAGTTGCCAATCAAGCCGGTCCGGGCACATTAACTGCCAGCTATTCAGCCCCCAGCACCAATTTGGCGGCCAGTGATTATTTGTTGAGCTACGATGGCACCAACTACCAGTTAAAACAGCTAAGCGATAACACGACAACGACTTATGCCGGTTCCCCCATTACCGGTCCTGGATTTACGCTAACCCCCAGCGGCTTGAATGTCGGCGATAGCTTTTTAGTACGGCCCACGATTGACGCGGCGAAAAAACTTACCGTTGCCATCACCGACCCCAAAAAAATCGCCGCCGCGAGCAACCCAACCGCTGGTCCTGGCGACAATACCAACGCCTTAAAGATGGCAAAACTGGAAAGCAAAGCTGCTTTATTGGGGGGTAAATCATCGTTTACAGAAGTTTATGGGCAGTTGGTTGCCAAAGTTGGCGATTTGACCCATGCCGCCAGTATCAGCAGTAAGGCACAAGAAGTAGTGCTTAACCAGGCGCAAACTTCGCGAGAAAACCTGGCGGGGGTTAATTTGGATGAAGAAGCGGCCAATCTGATTAAATTTCAAAATGCTTATCAAGCATCGGCCCAGTCAATTTCAATCACCAAGTCATTATTCGATACTTTGCTTGGCGCGGTGCGCTAGGAGATTATTATGCGTATTTCAACCGCTTTTACTCAACAAACCAGTCTCAGTTCCTTGCTTGATCAACAAGCTAAGATGAACAAAACCCAGATGCAGTTGTCGACCGGTAAAAAAAACCTGACGCCCGCCGATGATCCATTGGCCGCCGCTAAGGTGGTGGATCTTAACCAAACGATTAAACAAACCGAGCAATATCAAAGCAACATCAACTCGGCCAGGCAACGGCTAGGATTGGCAGACAGCGTATTAAAAAGTGCTGTGGACTTGATGCACAAAGTTAAAGACTTGGGCGTGCAAGGTTTAAATGGCAGTAATTCACCCAGTGATAGAATTGCGATTGCCAAAGAAATGCGGTCGCTTAACCAACAGCTAGCCGGAATGGCGAATACCCAAAATGCCAATGGTGAATATCTGTTTTCCGGATTTAATAGCGATCAACCAAGCTTTAGCGAAACAGCACCAGGTTCCGGACTCTATACCTATGGCGGCAGTAGCAGCGGTCCGCGCGTGCTGCAAATAAGTACCGACCGGCAACTGGCGGATGGTGACTTGGGCACCAGCGTATTTGGCACACC
>JAQTQN010000038.1:14124-16849 GCA_028712225.1 Methylobacter sp. | reverse complement strand
CCGAAGACTTAGGCGCTGAATACATCGCTACAGGACATTACGCCCGCGTTGCTGAAAATAACGGCGAATTCCAGTTATTAAAGGGCCTTGACCCCAATAAGGAGCAAAGTTATTTCCTTTACACGCTTGGTCAAAAAGCCTTATCGAAAACTCTGTTCCCGATCGGCCACCTTCATAAGCCGGAAATTAGAGCAATGGCAGATAAAGCTGGCTTTGCCAACAGTCGAAAAAAAGACAGCACAGGTATTTGTTTTATCGGTGAGCGTAAATTTACCGAATTTCTACAGCGTTATCTTCCTACCCAGCCTGGCGAAATGCGGACTCCTGAAGGCCAATATATCGGCAAACACCATGGTTTGATGTATTACACCTTTGGTCAGCGTCAGGGATTGGGTATCGGTGGTGTAAAAAATGCTCCCGATGAACCATGGTACGTTCTGGAAAAAGATCTGGAAAATAATGTTCTTATCGTCGGGCAGGGGCATGACCACCCTTTAATGCTCCACAACACCCTAGAAGCTTGCCAATTAGATTGGTGTAGCGATAAACCCTTAACAAAGCCGCTGCGTTGCGCCGCGAAAACCCGTTACCGCCAGGCTGATCAGGCTTGTTTTCTGGAACCATTGGGTGATGACCGTTGTCGTGCAGTGTTTGATGAACCGCAACGAGCAATCACACCCGGCCAGTCAGTCGTTTTTTATGACGGCGATATTTGTTTGGGTGGTGGGATTATTGAATCCAGATCAAACGCAAGCTAAACAATTTTTTAAAAGTGTATAACCCGGACTAATCATGACCAATTTTTCATTAACAGCTATATCCCCAATCGACGGCCGCTACGCCGATAAAGTGACTGCTTTACGCCCTGTTTTTAGCGAGTACGGTTTAATTCGTTTTCGTGTACAAGTTGAAGTACGCTGGTTGCAAGCGTTATCTAAACATCCAAAAATCATTGAAGTAAATTCTTTTAGTGATGCAGCAAATCAACTCTTAAATACTATCGTCAGTGATTTTTCAGAAGCTGATGCGCAGCGCGTTAAAGATATTGAAAAAACCACTAATCACGACGTCAAAGCGGTTGAATATTTATTGAAAGAAAAAATTGCCGGCAATGCTGAACTGGAAAAAGTCAGCGAATTTATTCATTTTGCCTGTACCTCGGAAGACATTAATAACCTGTCATATGCATTGATGCTTAAAGAGGGGCGTGAAGTAATTAATACACAAATTGATGATTGCATCAGTGCAATCAAAAAAATTGCCATTGATACTGCCAACCAGCCTATGCTGTCTCGCACTCACGGACAATCAGCGACGCCAACCACTACCGGTAAAGAGTTCGCCAATGTCGCTGCGCGGCTATTGCGTCAACAAGCGCAATTACAATCGGTAGTGTTACTGGGCAAAATCAACGG
Organism: Methylobacter sp.; assembly: GCA_028712225.1. GTDB lineage: Bacteria > Pseudomonadota > Gammaproteobacteria > Methylococcales > Methylomonadaceae > JABFRC01. The sequence continues at coordinate 15,434 of JAQTQN010000038.1, read as the reverse complement.
CGCGGTCGGCAATTACAATGCACACGCGGTAGCTTATCCTGACGTGGATTGGGCAGAGTTTGCTAAGAACTTCGTTGAATCGTTAGGTCTGCAATGGAATCCTTACACCATTCAAATTGAACCGCATGATTACATTGCCGAGTTTTTCCATGCTTTATCGCGTTTCAACACGGTTCTGTTGGATTTTAACCGCGATATTTGGGGTTATATCTCCCTGGGTTATTTCAAACAAAAAACCATTGCTGGCGAAGTCGGTTCATCGACTATGCCGCATAAAGTTAATCCGATTGATTTTGAAAACTCAGAGGGTAATTTAGGGCTTGCCAATGCGATATTCGCCCATTTGGCCGAAAAATTACCGGTATCTCGCTGGCAGCGGGACTTGACCGACTCCACTGTGTTAAGAAACATTGGTGTCGGCATTGCTCATACCAGTATCGCCATTCAGGCTAGCCTAAAAGGCATTTCTAAGTTACAAATCAATGTCGAAGCCATTGAAGCGGATCTTAATGCAAATTGGGAAGTGTTGGCTGAACCTATTCAGACAGTAATGCGTCGTTATGGCGTTGAAAAACCCTATGAAAAACTAAAAGAACTCACTAGAGGTCATCGGATTACACCTGAACAATTGCGTGTTTTTATAGAAAACCTGGATATTCCTGCCGAAGCAAAGGGCGCTCTTATGGATCTAACACCACGAACTTATATCGGTTATGCCGAACAATTAGCTAAAAATATCTGAGATTAAGCGGAATTAAACTTTGTAAGTTTATGATTAAGTTTTAAAAAGAATTAAGTTGCTTAAGTGCTGGTTGTTTATCTCTTAAGTAACTTAAATAAATGCTTACCCGTTTTGCTAGCTGTGTAAAATATGCCCCAGGTATTTCCTATCCCTTTCAACATAAACATCGCGTAAATTAAAGGTTTCCGAGCCATAAAATGAAAACCAAAATAGTTACTGTTATCGCCATCGCTTTACTGGTTGTCATTAACTTCAGTATCTGGAGTTATGTTAACAACCCATTACAACTCCAACCCTGGACCAAAACCACCATGGGGGTTACTTTCGACCCTCAGCGTAAAGACGATACACCCACCAGCGGCACTTTTCCTAGTGCAGCCGATATTGATAATGACCTGGCTTTGCTCGCTAATAAGGCTTATGCGGTTCGAACCTATAGCGTGCTTAAAGGCTTAGACAAAATTCCTGAATTAGCCGCCAAACACAATCTAAATGTCACTGTAGGTGCCTGGATCGACGGCAATTTGGAAAAAAATCGCCAAGAAATTGAAACATTGATTAACGTCAG
>JAQTQN010000038.1:10902-14024 GCA_028712225.1 Methylobacter sp. | reverse complement strand
TTTACCAGAAAAAGCTTGAAACTGCCTGGCCTGCTATTTTTCGGCTTGGTAGCCAACCTTGCCGTTTCGGTCATTTTTTGGTCTGCTTCTATCGGGGCTCAGCAATACCAGACGCCTATTACAGCCGTATTCTGGGGCATTTTGATCTTGATGCAGATTATGGCCGCCGCCATTTTGCTAATTGAGACTTTGGAAATCGCCGAAGTTATTTGGCATCACAAAACCGCAAGAACCTTCCAGCCGTTGAAGCCTTCTGAAACCTTTAAATACCCTAAGGTCTCATTGCATTTACCGATTCATAACGAGCCGCCTGCAATGGTGCGTAAAACGTTGGAAGCGCTTGCCAAAGTCGATTATCCAAACCTGGAAGTGTTGGTAATGGATAACAACACCTATGATCCGACAATATGGGAACCGGTGCGGGATGATTGCGAACGATTAGGGCCAATGTTTCGTTTTTTCCATTTGGAAAACTGGCCCGGTTTCAAGGCCGGAGCGCTCAATCACGCTCTCGAACAAACCGCACCCGATGCAGAAATTATTGCCGTCATCGACAGCGATTACATCTTGTCGCCTGATTGGCTCAAGAGCATGGTGCCGTATTTCGACAACGAAAACGTCGGTTTCGTGCAATCGCCGCAGGATTATCGCGACCGCGATTTAAGCTCTTTCAAATCGTTTTGTTATTGGGAATATGCCGGATTTTTTAATATCGGCATGGTGCAACGTAATGAATACAATGCCATTATTCAACATGGCACCATGACCATGGTCAGAAAGTCAGCCATGTTGGAAGTGGGCAATTGGGCGCAATGGTGTATTTGTGAAGACTCTGAATTGGGTTTGCGCTTGTATGAAGCGGGTTACGACTCAGTCTATGTTAAAGATTCTTTTGGTCAGGGACTGATGCCTGACACCATGTCCGGCTATATGACTCAGCGTTTCCGCTGGGTTTACGGCGCGATGCAAATTATCAAAGGCCATTGGCGCAGCTTTTTGCCGTCTAGTAAATCTCCACTTACACCCGCTCAAAAATATTATTTTGTGGCCGGATGGTTGCCATGGTTTTCTGATGCGTTGGCCTTGCTATTTACCGGCACCAGCTTGTTGTTGACAGCTGTTATTTTGTACGACCCAATTCATAGCGAATTACCATCCAATGTATTCTTATTACCTACCATTGGTTTATTCAGCTTTAAAATACTGCGAGGTTTATGGCTTTACCAAGCGCGGGTTCCGTGTTCTTTCTGGCAGTCGTTAGGCGCGGCATTGACGGGGTTGTCTTTAACTCATACGGTGGCGAAAGGTACTTTGCAAGGCTTGTTTACCTCGGGCAAACCATTTATGCGTACACCTAAGTACGAAAAACAAGGGCCATTAATTGCCGGTCTTCTGGTTATCCGTCAGGAATTACTGCTACTTATTTTAATAGGTTCAGCTATTGCCGCAATGGCATCTATTGAGCATTTTGATAACTTTAGTGGTCGCTTGTGGATCGCTATTTTATCCGTGCAGGTAGTGCCTTACGTTGCGGCTCTGATTACACTTTTGATTAGCATCGCACCAAACTATAGGCTTAATAAATCCGGCTTGGATGCTGAAGATCTGGATAATGAAATTACCTCACCTACTGAGTCGAAAGAAAAATAATCCCTGATTTATAGTTGTAATACAGGCAATAATGATCCGTTATTGCCTGTGTTTATAACGCTTTTCATTAATTGTTATGTTTGTCCCACGTTGTCTCATCAGACAAACAACATACCGACAAATATTATCGTGAAAAACTCCATTCCTCATTATCTGGTCGGCATTGATCTGGGTACAACACACACTGTTGTTGCCTATATAAACGCAGAGCAGAACAATCAAGATATTCAATTATTTCAAATAGAGCAATTGATTGCCCCAGGGCAGGTAGCGGCAAGACCTTTGCTGCCATCAGTGCGTTACCACTCTGCTGAAGGTGAGTTATCTGATGCTGATGCAAGCTTTCCAAATGGGCCGCATAATTCAAAGCAGACTTCTGTCATCGGTGAAGCTGCACGCCTTTTAGGCGCGAAAAGTAAAGGTCGATTAGTGACTAGCGCCAAGAGCTGGCTTTCACATCCTTCAGTTGATCATGCGGCAGATATTTTGCCGTGGGGAGCGGGTGATGATGTCGATAAAGTTTCACCTATTGATGCCAGCGCCAGTTACCTTGCGCATATCCGCACAGTTTGGAGGCATACGTTTCCAGATGCGCCGTTAGAGCAACAAGATATTGTGTTGACTGTACCGGCTTCATTTGATGAGGCGGCGCGTTCTTTGACTTTAGAAGCTGCACGAATTGCCGGTCTTAATAATGTCAGGCTGCTGGAAGAGCCTCAGGCAGTTTGCTACGACTGGTTACGACGCCATGCGGGTAATATCAAGCAGGCTCTAGCTGATGTACATCTATTGTTGGTCTGTGATGTCGGTGGCGGCACTACCGATTTAACACTGATTAAGGTCGAGCAAGGTGATTCAGAGCCCAAGTTAACTCGTATCGGTGTTGGCGATCATCTTATGTTGGGTGGCGATAATATAGATTTGGCACTGGCTCATGTTGCAGAAAATCGCTTAACAAATGACGAAAAACGTTTATCTGCCGCCGAGTTTGCGCAGCTTATTGAACAATGCCGAACGGCTAAAGAACGGTTGCTAGCTGATGATGCTCCCGAACAATACAGCGTCACTTTATTAGGTGGTGGAGCAAAGCTGATTGGCGGCTCACGTTCTATTGCTTTAACCAAAGATGATGTCAGGGCAATTGCACTGGATGGTTTTTTTCCATTGTCGGGATTGAATGAGTTACCAGATAGAAAGCGCAGTGGTGTGGTCGAATTTGGTTTGCCCTATACCGCCGAACCGGCTGTCAGTAAACATATTGCCGCATTTTTGCAGTTACATGTCGGCGCTTGTCGCGAAGCGTTAGCAGGAAAGTCTGAGGTACCTGATGCCTTATTACTTAACGGCGGAGTATTTCGCAGTCAATCGATTACCAAGCGAGTAGTTGACCTGATTAGCGCTTGGCGCTCCAGTCCGCCTGTGTTACTAGAGAACGATCATCCTGAATTGGCCGTTGCGTTTGGTGCGGTGAG
>JAQTQN010000038.1:9053-10802 GCA_028712225.1 Methylobacter sp. | reverse complement strand
GGCGCTAAATATCGTCGTCGCTCTGAGCATCATGAGCGCCTGTGGTTGAGCTTGATCGGCTTTTGTTTGCGTCCGGGTTTCGGTTATCCGCTTGACGATTGGCGTGTCGAACAACTTTGGAAGCTTTACCCGCAAGGCATTCAGTTTGTTACTGAAGCACAGCATTGGGCCGAGTGGTGGATACTGTGGCGGCGGGTTGCCGGCGGTTTAAACGAACAAGCTCAGCAACAAATTTTTGAAGATATTGCCAAATACATCAATCCAGAGTCAGCCAGGCAGCCCGGCGTAGCCAAGCAAATCAAGACACGCGGTTATGATGACATGGTGCGGCTGGCGGCCGTATTGGAACGGTTGCCTGTTGATAAAAAAAGTCAGCTTGGCGAATGGCTGTTAAAACGTCTGCAAAAGTCTTCTGAACCAAGCCAAACCTGGTGGGCGGTTGGGCGAATCGGAGCGCGGGTACCGTTTCATGGCAGTAGCCATAATGTGATAGCCGCCGACATCGCAGAAAAATGGTTGCAACAAATCATGCTTGAAGACTGGAAAAAAACGCCACAAGCTGCTTTTGCAGCCACCCTCATTGCCAGAATGAGTGGCGACAGAGCAAGAGATATTGACTCTCAGACTCGGCAACAGATCATTGAAAAACTGAAACTCAATAAAGTCCCTCAATCTTGGATCGATATGATTGAACACTTTAAAGAATTGGATTCAGTTGAAGAAAAACAAATGTTTGGCGAAACATTGCCGCCAGGCCTGAAATTAATTAGCGAATAACGTGGAGTAATAATGAAGTTATTGAATGTTGTTATCGTGTTCGTATTAGGCCTGATTATGCTTTATTTTGCTGTTGCAGCATTAAAAGTAAGTTTTAGTGAGGAATTATTTGTACATAGTGCGATTAGATTTATTGCCGGTTTTGTCATTCTCGGCATCGGCGTTTTTTATGCACATGTTATTCGGTTGAAGGTTTCAATTTATATTTTGCTGGCTTTAGTGCTGATAGATGATGTGTGGGATTACTCCAGAGATGTCGATAGCTTTGTGCCTGAGATGATGCTGTACAGTCTTTTTATGATGTTATGGGGCGCTATCTCCGGCTACGTGGTGATGCGTCAATTTAAAGCAAACGGCGCTGAGCAGTGAACACTTTTGGCGCGATAACTTTTTGCTGACAATGCATAGATATTATTAGATCCCCATTTAGTTGCCTTGCTTGCTGCCTTAGCTAGTATAATTCCGCGATTGTTTCAGCTGGATTTCTTTGCTGAACAAACCTTTTATTAAAAACTCTCAAGAGAACTATATGGCGTTGTACTGTGGAATTGTAGGTTTACCAAATGTCGGTAAATCGACCCTATTTAATGCATTAACCCGTGCCAAAATTGCGGCTGAAAACTACCCGTTTTGCACTATTGATCCCAATGTTGGCGTTGTGCCTGTGCCTGATCCGCGTATGGATAAACTGGCAGAAATTGTTAAACCTGAACGCATGCTGCCGACCACAATTGAATTTGTAGATATTGCCGGTTTAGTCGCGGGTGCTTCCAAAGGTGAAGGTCTTGGTAACCAGTTTTTGGGCAATATTCGCGAAACCGACGCAATTGCCCATGTCGTGCGTTGTTTCCAGGACGACAACGTTATTCACGTCGCCGGCAAGATTGATCCTATTAATGATATTGAAGTTATCAATACCGAATTGGCTTTAGCTGATATGGCTTCAGTCGAACGAGCGCTACAAAAAACCAG
>JAQTQN010000038.1:0-8953 GCA_028712225.1 Methylobacter sp. | reverse complement strand
ATTAAGGCGATATAGCTCAGTTGGTTAGAGCACGGGATTCATAACCCCGGGGTCGGTGGTTCAAATCCACCTATCGCCACCATGTAAATTAAGGGCTTAGGTTATACCAAGCCTTTTTTATTGCCTGAAATTTTTCACGTTGCAATTGAAATAAAAAGCCAAAAAATATCCGCAATGCTTGCCGAATTTTGGGCACAAAAAGCCGCTGTTACGCGGTAAAATACCGAGGCTTTTCAGCTGTCAACGCAAGTATTTGTAGTTAAAATCTGTAAGCCATCGATTTAGTTAGGCTTGGTGTATGGAAAGTTTTCAATGTTGATCTACCTGAGTCACCGGTAAATTTTGCGTAGTAATTAACAGGTATATGATCAAGCATTTGCAATGTAGGCGGTTGTATTAGGGCTCAAGGAAACCATGTCTGAAGCTGAATTACATGTACTCAAACAGAGAATACTCGAAGACAAACACGCCATAGCGAATTCTGGATATAAGTTCCTATGGGTTATGTCCGGCAAATATCTGACGGCGTTGTTAAATATCCCGATGAGCAAGCCCACAGTGCAATAGTAGAATGAGTCTTCGAGCTGTTGAACGAAAACGGGCTATTAAACACTTCGCGCTAATAGCAACCCTTCTGATTTCAGCGCAAGGGCAGGCGAATGACAGCATTACGCTTGAGCCTCTTGTCGTTGAAGGTCTTTCCCCACCCGGTAACAGTTTGATGTCCCCACAGGACACACCGCAATCGCGCAGCATTATTTCCCGTGCCGCCATCGAGCAAAAAAGCCCCTTGAATAATGCCTATCAGGCTATGGATTTGCTGCCTGGCGTTAATACTTACAGCTATGACGCGACCGGCTTATTTGGCGGAGGATTGCGGATGCGCGGTTTTAATAGCGACCAACTCGGTATCAGCATTGACGGCGCACCGCTCAATGATGCCGGCAATTTTGCAATTTATCCTTCCGAACTGGTTGATCTTGAAAATCTGGAGGAAATCACTGTCACCCAAGGCTCTAGTACCACGGATGCTCCTATGGTCGGTGCCACCGGTGGCTCGATAGGCTTTAATACATCCAGCCCCACTGATCATGCGCGTCTTCGGGTGATGCAGAGCTACGGCGCCTATAATTCCTACAAGAGCTTTCTGCGCGGCGATACCGGTTATCTGGGTGATAAGCGTTTCAAGGCATTTATTTCAATCTCCAAAGCCGAAGCTGAAAAGTGGAAAGGTTACGGTGGCGCCGATCGCGAACATCTGGATTTTAAAGGCGTACTCAACTTGGCGCCCGGCAGCAGCATTACCGGTGGCTTCTTGTATAATGAAATGCTCAATAATAATCTGCGTACGTTGACCCTGGCCGAAATCCAAACGCTGGGCCGCTCTGCGGACTTTGGTCACGTCGCCCCACAGCATCTGGCCGGGATTAATGGCAGCGCACAAGTCGAAAAAGCACCTTCCGATCTCTATTACAATCTTAATCTCAATCCGTACCTCAACTATCTGGCCACGCTGAAAGGCAGATTCGAAATACTGCCTAATCTGCAATTGGAAGTTGACCCTTACTATAGCTATGGCTACGGCACCGGTGGCAACCAACTCAGGTCACTGGCGGAAAGCAATGCCGCAAACAAACTCGGCGGCGGCATCAGGGACATCAACCACGATGGCGATACACTTGATACGGTGATGGTTTACAGCGGCGCCGTAACAGACACCGAGCGTCCCGGTATTACGACCCGAGTGCGCAGTCAAATTGCCAATCACCACTTAATGGGCGGCTACTGGTTTGAGTATGCACACCACCGGCGTACGCAACCGGCTGTGTCCTTCGATACGGCTGGTAATAGCGCCGATCCTTGGCTGGAGAAGGGCTCACTCTATTTGCTAAGACAAAATAGCACACCCTATATGGGGCGCGACTTCCTGACCCTTAACACCTCGCAATCGTTTTTTGGTCAGGACGACATCAGTTTCCTGAACGACGAACTCATCCTGACACTGGGACTGCGTTACACTCAAATTCAGCGTGATTTTACTAATTTTGCCAGTGAAGGCGGTGGCGGTTATTACAACATCAAGGAAACCTATGCCAAGCCGCTGCCCAGCGTCGGCCTTCGTTACCAGTTCACGGAAGCCCAGCAAGTATTTATCAGTCGCGCCGAAAATTTCAAAGCACCACCCGATTCGGTGTTTTATGGTTTGATCAAAGGCGGCAGCTTTGATAATCAGGGCCAATTAACCGGTTACACGCTAAAGCCCGTTAATGTTAAAGAGGAAGTGGCAACCAACTGGGATCTGGGCTACCGCTATACGGGCAAAAATATATCAATCTCGGGCTCATTGTTTTACATCGATTACCGCGACCGCATTGCCTCAGCCTACGATCCTGCAAACAATATCGACACCAACTATAATGTTGGTGATTCCACGACCAGAGGCGTCGAACTAGAATCCGCCTACCGCTTTTTATCCAACTGGAGTGTGTACAGTTCGCTTACCTATACCGACAGCCATATCGATCAAAATATGCAAACCTCTGCCAATACCTTTGAAGCGACTGCCGGCAAGGCGTTTCCTGATGTGCCGAACTGGATGTCTGGCTCGGCCCTGCAATATCGCAATGGGCCGTGGTCCGCTAATCTTTCAGCCAAATACACCGGCAAGCGCTATTCGACGCTGGTTAATGATGAATCGATCAAAGGCTATACTCTGGTCAGTTTTGACGCGGGTTATCGTCTGCCTTCTAAGGGGTGGTTCAAGGATCCGACCGTGCGTTTTAATGTTTATAACCTGTTCAATCAGGACTACCTTAACTTGAATGCAGGTAGCGGCAGTGGCTTTACCAACCGCGCTTTGGGGGTGGGCGGCGTAGCACCGTCTTATTATGTCGGCGCGCCCCGCAGTTTCAGCGTGATGCTATCCACCGATTTCTAGGTTGATTAAGACTATTTTGTAAGGCCCTATTGAAGCCATTGCTAATGACAAAACATTTGATTACTGCGCTGTTTATTTGGCTGGCTTTAATGATGATGCCTGTGGCTTATGCCACTGCTCCTGCTTTGCATTTTATTACTTTAAAGGATGTCGGGGATGTTGATCCTCCAACAACCATGATCCAGGACCATCAAGGCTTTATCTGGATGGGCACTTACTCAGGCCTGTATCGTTACGGAGGCTATCGCCCCAGCTATTTTCAACATAAGCCCAATATATCAAGCAGCCTACCCCACGACGCGGTGCATAGCTTGTTTGAGGATCAGCGACACCGATTATGGATAGGCACTCTCGAGGGCCTGGCGCTATTTGAAGCAAAAAACGGTACTTTTAAAACCTATTTGCCCTCGTCCGATCAGGACGATTCGCATCAAAATCATCAGATCCGCAAAATCGTTTCGGATGGCAAAAACGGCCTATGGCTAGCAACACGACAAGGATTACAGCATTTTGATCCGGAAACAGAACAGTTTCGCATGTATCGGCATGATCCGGCTCAGCCTGATACACTGTCTAACGATAACGTCGATACGCTGGTACTTGATCAGCACGACGGCTTGTGGCTTGCTACGTGGCCCGCAGGCATTGATTATCTGCCGGCTGGTAGCTCCCAATTTCAGCATTTTCAAATCAACACTAAAGATAACAACCCCCTCGCAAAAAATGTCAGGTCTTTGTTTATAGACAGTCGGCAACGTTTGTGGATAGGTACTGAAGCCGGAGTTTTCCTCCAGCAACCTGATCGGAGTTGGACGCAGAGCAAGCCGCTGCCAACAACCGGAATTTCAAAAACTTTTAGGGCGCACTCTTTTTTAGAAGACAGTTCAGGAACGATCTGGGCAGCAACTGTTGCCGGTTTATTGCGTTGGGATGAGTCCCAGCAACAATTTAGCAGCTATCAACATCAGCGTGAAGATCCCAACAGTCTTGCTAGTACTCATGTTTTGTCCTTGCTGCAGGATAGCTCAGGGGCATTTTGGGTTGGCACAGCAAACGGAATCAGCCGCACTGATTTGTCCGTAGCTGGATTTGAGCAACTTATCCCTAAAACATTAAAAGGCATAAGCGTTAATACGGATAACCAAGTAATAGCGATAGCCCATGCTGAATCGGGTCAGTTATGGCTTGGCGGGCGCTCCCTGTTGTTGATCGATCCCAAACGCCGACAGATTGTCAAAAACCTGAGCGCCAAGAATAATAAATTGCACGGTGGTGTAATTTACAGTTTGTACCAACAACCGAACGGGCCGCTGTGGATAGGTACCCGTAATGGACTCATTCGCTTTGATACTCAAAATGAGCATTTTCAGGGCGTAGCGTTGGGTGATGCTGCCAGCAATTATGTCAATAAAATTGTCCCTGGGGTTCAAGGTACCTTATGGTTGGGTACTGGCGGTGGCTTAATTGAATATGATCCGGCATCAGGTATCCGCCGAAAATTTCAGCACGATCCACGGAACCCGCGCAGTCTTACTAACAACTCCGTCAACGCATTGATGGTTGATAGTACCGGCAAGATCTGGGTAAGTGGTGGCTCAGAATCCGGTGGAGGAGTAGATGTGCTGGATCCAGCCTCAGGGCTATTTCAACATTACCAGTCCAAACCCGGCGACCCGGGCAGCTTAGTAAGCAATTTCGTAACAGATTTTCAGGAAGACCGGCATGGTACGGTGTGGATAGCCTCAGTTGAAGGTCTGAGCTGGACTAAGGTTGCGGCAGACGGCAATCTTAGTTTTAAAAGTTATAACAGACGCAATGGTTTGCTTTCAGACAACTTAAGAACTTTAAAAGTCGATAGCGCAGGAGATATTTGGCTTGCGTCTACAGCAGGATTGATGCAATTTGATCCAATAACAGAGAGGTTCAATGATTACCATCTTCCTGACGGCTATTCTACGAATTGGGAGACTATAGTCTCGTTAATCGACGGCGATGGAACCCTGTATTTTAATACCTCGAACGGCCTGACTATTGCTCATACCGAGCAGGTTAGAATTAATCAAATAGCGCCTGCTGTGGCTATAACAGACATCAGTATTTTCAACCAATCGCTTGCCGGTGAATTTAAAGCCAACGGCGTTAAACTCGAAGGCAGCGTGACCGAACCCAAAGCATTGACCTTGCCGTGGCATGAATCAATGTTTTCCTTGCGTTTTACGGCGTTGCATTTTGCCGACCCCCAACGTAATTCTTATGCCTACAAGCTTGAAGGTTTTGATGAGGATTGGGTGGAAACCGATAGCAGTAATCGCGTTGCCACCTACACCAACCTGGATCCAGGGCAGTATTTGTTTCGCGTCAAAGCCAGCAATAACAACGGGGTTTGGAATGAAATAGGATTCAGCCTGCCGATTACTATCACGCCGCCGTATTGGCAAACGCTGTGGTTTCGTATCATCGTGGGCAGCTTGATCTTGACTTTGTTGTTTTTTACCTATTTTTGGCGAATCAGTCGGCTTCAGAAAGTCCAGGCTAAGCTTGAAGAGCAGGTTGCCAAGCGTACAGAGGAATTGCAAGGCATGACTGCGCAGGCGATGGCTGCCGTGGAGATCAAAAGAGCGTTTTTAGCCAACATGAGTCATGAAATTCGTACCCCGATGAATGCCATCATGGGTATGGCGCATTTAACCTTGCAAACCGATTTAACGGCAACACAGCGCAATTATCAAAATAAAATCAATAGCTCGGCTAAGTGGCTGTTGGGCATACTCAACGATATTTTGGATTTCTCCAAACTTGAAGCCGGCAAACTTAAGCTGGAGCACATCGAATTCAAGCTTGAAACGGTCATACAGTATTTGGACGACGTAACGTCGCCACTGCTAATCGACAAGCAATTGGCGCTGAGCTTTGAGGTTGACCCGATTGTGCCGAACGCCTTGATCGGCGATCCGCTACGGCTGGGGCAGGTGCTACTCAATCTGTTGAGCAATGCTATCAAGTTTACCGAGAAAGGGAGTGTGACACTACAGGTGCAATTACACTCGTTTGAGGCTAAGGAGGCTTGTTTGTGCTTCAGTGTTATCGATACCGGCATCGGTTTAAGCAAAGAGCAACAAAGCCAAGTATTCGGTGCGTTCAATCAGGCAGACAACTCAACCACCCGACTGTATGGCGGTACTGGACTGGGGCTGTCCATCAGCAAAGATCTGGTCGAAGCCATGGGAGGCACTATCAACATCGAAAGCCGCTTGGGATTTGGCAGTCGTTTTTATTTTACGGTCAGTCTTGGCGTGCAAACCGAGAACAAACCCAATTCACCAACTCTGCAAACTATTAGGACAGACAAGTATCCAACACTGAGAAATACCTATGTACTGTTGGTGGAAGATAACCTGATCAATCAGGAGTTTATGCCGACAATACTGGGACATGAAGGCATACGGGTCGATATCGCCAGTAGCGGTGAAGAAGCTATTGCGCTGATTGGCATAAATGACTACTCAGCGGTGCTAATGGATTGCCAGATGCCGATGATGGATGGTTTTGAAACCAGTCGAATCATTCGTGCCGACCCGCGTTTTGCTGATCTACCGATTATCGCCATGACGGGCAATGTGATGACTGAAGACCGCGAGCGATGTTTTGCTAGCGGTATGAACGATTATATTGGCAAGCCGGTTGACTGGGAGCTTTTTTTCCAGACCTTGGCGCGCTGGATCAAACCGCAAACAGTTGCTAACCAAGTTGAAACCGGGGAGCAGGTATCGGACGCAGGGACAGCTTTTCCTCAGTTGGCTGGGGTCGATCTGGCTATTGTGAAGAAACTGACAGGCAACAATGTTTCGATGTACCGGAAAATGCTGAACTTGTTTCGCGCCAACCACGAGAATGACATCGCGTTAATCGGGGCTGTGCATCAAGCCGGTGATCATGAAACAGCAATTCAACTTGTCCATAAGCTCAATGGCAGTGCCAGCGCGATAGCGATGACTCCGCTTTTCGATTTGACTGTAGAGCTAGGACAGGCGCTTAAACAGCGTAATGACACGGCGCTGGAAGCGCTGCTGGAAAATACCGGAATCGTGTTGACCCGGCTGCTCACTGAGATTAACCAAATAGAGGAATCCCGGTCGAGGGATGTATCGACGCTTGAAGAGCTGATGGCCATGATGTCAGCTTTGCTTGACAACGCCGGTTTTGTCACCGACGAGTTGCTCACCCGGATCAAAATGCTGTTGCCGGATGATCAACAAGCAGAATATGTTGAACTGATGCAGCACACGCTTGACACCGATTATGCTAAGGCTCAATCGGTTCTGAACACATTGATCAGCTTGCCCGAAAAACAAGTTGCAATAGTACAAGACCAACGCCCCATTGTATTAGTCGTCGATGATGCCCGGGTCAACCAGGAAATACTGGTAGCACTGCTAAATAATGATTATCAGGTTAAAGTGGCCGGTAATGGTCAGCGGGCATTGGCTATCGCCCAATGCTTCCCCCCCCCCCGATTTGATTCTGCTTGACATCAATATGCCGCACATGGACGGTTTCGAAGTATGCCGAAAATTGAAGGCAGACCCGCTTACCAGTGATATTCCGGTAATTTTTGTGATCGCCGCGTCCGACCAGGCGTCCGAAACCCAATGTCTGCAAATAGGCGCAGTGGATTACCTTAGCAAACCTATCATTCCCGATACTACCTTGCTGCGGGTGCATAACCAGATTTCGCTTAGACAACATGAAAAAAAATTAAAACACATTGCATATTATGACAACCTGACCGGTATTCCCAACCGGTTCCTGCTGGCTGATCGAATGAAACAGGCCATCGCACATACCAAACGCGAGCAGAAAATGCTGGCCGTGTGCTATCTGGATCTTGATGGTTTCAAGCCCGTTAACGATGCCTTTGGACATCAAGTCGGCGACCATGTGCTGATCGAAATTGCCCGTCGTATAGGTAGTATCCTCCGTGAAAGTGATACTGTCGCTCGTCTGGGTGGCGATGAATTTGTTGTGCTATTGCCGAATCTGCATCACGAGGAAGAATGTATCGCTACCTTGCAACGGCTGCTTGAGATCATTGCCCGGCCGATTGATCTTCAGGATCTAACTGTTTCGGTCGCTGCCAGCATCGGTGTAAGTATATTCCCGGGGGACGATAACGAACCGGATGCGCTGTTACGTCATGCCGACCAAGCCATGTATATCGCCAAGCAATCCGGCAAGAACCGCTATCATCGCTTCGATTCCACACATAATCAGCAAACTCGTGTCTACCATGATGCTATGTTACTTATTCAGCGGGGATTGGATAATCAGGAATTTGAGCTCTACTATTACCCCATTGTTAATTTGTCTACCCGGCAGGTTGTTGGTGCAGAAGCGCTAATTCGCTGGAATCATCCAGAACACGGCTTACTCTTGTCGAGTGAATTTCTAAAGAATATCTACAATTCGCAATTGGAAATTAGGTTGGGCGAGTGGGTCATTAGCACTGCGCTGGCTCAGCTTGCTCAGTGGCACTTAGAAGGCTTTACAATAAACGTTTCTGTCAATATCGCCACTTGCCATTTGCAATCCGAAGGGTTTGCGGGATACCTCAAACAGACCTTCTTGAATTATCCCAGCTTGCCCCCCGAACACTTGCATATCGAGATTTTGGAAACGGCAGCTATCGAAGATTTCTCAGCGGTATCCGTAACCTTGCAAGCTTGCCGGTTGATGGGCGTGCAGTTTGTGCTGGATGACTTCGGTATTGGCTACTCCTCTATAACCTATCTGCATCGTTTGCCGGTTGATACACTCAAGATCGATCAATCCTTCGTAAGTGATATGTTGGCAGATAAATGTGACAAAACCATCGCGCAGGGTATCATCGTGCTGGCGAAAACCTTTGGCCTCAAGACGGTGGCGGAAGGTATAGAAACGATTGAGCAGTTTGACGCGCTACTTTCTATGGGCTGCGAATTTGGTCAGGGCTATGCCATTGCACGGCCAATGCGAGCA
>JAQTQN010000239.1 GCA_028712225.1 Methylobacter sp. | reverse complement strand
CGCGAAAAAGGCATCAAAAAAGTGGGCCCTTATATGGTGCCCAGAAGTATGTCTAGTACCAATACGGCATGTCTTGCGACGCCTTATAAGATTAAAGGCGTAAATTACACAATCAGTTCAGCGTGTGCGACCAGTGCTCACTGTATTGGTCATGCGATGGAATTGATCCAGATGGGCAAACAGGATGTCGTGTTTGCCGGTGGTGGAGAAGAAGTACATTGGACCATGTCGATGTTATTTGATGCGATGGGTGCTTTGTCTTCTAAATACAATGACGCGCCAGCAACAGCTTCGCGTCCGTATGACGAAACCCGTGATGGCTTTGTTATTTCCGGCGGCGGCGGTGTGTTGGTGATTGAAGAGCTGGAACATGCTAAGGCCCGAGGCGCTAAAATTTACGCTGAATTAGTCGGCTACGGTGCAACTTCCGATGGTTACGATATGGTGCAGCCTTCAGGTGAAGGAGCGGTGCGCTGCATGCAACAAGCCATGGCCACAGTTGAAGGTAAAGTTGACTATATCAATGCGCATGGTACCAGCACGCCAGTGGGTGATACCAAAGAACTTGAAGCCTTGCGTGCTGTATTCGGTGAAGGTCAAGTGCCTTGGGTAAGCTCTACCAAGTCTCTGACTGGGCACGCTTTAGGTGCGGCGGGCGTTAACGAAGCTATCTATTCATTATTGATGATGGAAGAAGGATTCTTGAGTGAGTCGGCGAATATTACTCAGCTTGATCCAGGTGCAGAAGGCATACCCATTGTTCGCCAACGCCAGGATAATGTGACGTTGAACACTATTATGTCGAACAGTTTCGGTTTCGGCGGCACCAATGCCACATTGATTTTTCAACGTTATAACGGTTAACGACTTTATTGTCGGGGTTCGTTATCACGAGCCCCGGTATTTCTTACCTCCCCACATCAAAAATTTCTCTGACCATGTCAGATCTGACGCAAAAATCCCGAATTCAATATAATAAATTACAAAAACGCTTACGCCACGCCGTTGGTGATGCTATTGCCGATTACAACATGATCGAAGATGGCGATAAGGTGATGGTGTGTTTGTCTGGCGGTAAGGATTCTTATACCTTGCTGGATATTCTGGTTAATTTGCAAAAAACTGCGCCGGTTGACTTTGAATTGATTGCTGTCAATTTAGACCAGAAGCAGCCCGGATTTCCTGAAGACGTATTGCCAGCTTATCTTGAGTCAATAGGTGTGCCATATCACATCATTGAAAAAGACACCTACAGCGTGGTTAAACGAGTCATACCTGAAGGTAATACCACTTGTGGGCTTTGTTCGCGATTGCGACGCGGCACTTTATATGGCTACGCCGAGGCTAATAACATTAACAAAATTGCCTTGGGTCATCACCGCGACGACATCCTTGAAACGTTTTTCCTGAATATTTTTTATGGCGGAAAGCTTAAAGCCATGCCGCCTAAACTACTAAGCGACGACAAGAAAAATATTGTCATTCGCCCCCTTGCTTACTGCCGGGAAAAAGATATTGAGCGTTTTGCCGCATTCAAAGATTTTCCTATCATTCCGTGTAATTTGTGCGGTTCGCAGGAAAACCTGCAGCGCCAAGCAATGAAGACCATGTTGAAAGGTTGGGACAAGCAGTTTCCAGGTCGATTGGAAACAATTTTTACCAGCTTGCAAAATGTGGCACCATCACAATTGGCCGATACTAAGCTGTTTGATTTTGCATCTTTGAGCCAAAGCTTGGTTGAATTAACTGAGTAACTCGGAGTTGTTTTTTTATTTCATATAAATTGTCTCATGGCCTTGCATTTTTCAGACCATTCGATGATAATGCACGGCCTTTAGCCAGTAAAGCTAATGTTCAATGGTAATCGTGTCGGTCCTCTCGCAACGATACGCTGTAAACCCCGCCAGGCCCGGAAGGGAGCAACGGTAGCAGCAGATTCGTGTGCCGGGATGTGGCTGGTGCGATTACCGCCCAACTCATCTTTACCTCTTTCGAGCCTGCAATGAATTATCAGGTTCTAGCCAGAAAATGGCGCCCCCATAATTTCACAGAAGTCGTCGGACAAGAACATGTCGTCAAGTCGTTAATGAACGCCTTGCAGCATAATCGTCTGCATCATGCCTATTTGTTTACCGGCACACGCGGAGTAGGCAAAACCACAATCGCCAGAATCTTGGCTAAAGCCATCAATTGCGAAAATCTGCAGGATTTTAATCCTTGCGGCGAGTGCAGTGTTTGCCGTGCGCTTGATGAAGGCCGATTTTTGGATTTAATTGAAGTCGATGCCGCCTCGCGTACTAAAGTAGAAGACACCCGCGATTTACTGGATAACGCTCAGTACGCACCTAATCACGGTCAATACAAAGTCTACTTGATCGATGAAGTACATATGTTGTCCGGGCATAGTTTTAATGCGTTGCTAAAAACGTTGGAAGAGCCGCCTCCGCATGTTAAATTTTTATTGGCGACAACCGACCCTCATAAAATCCCAGTAACGGTGTTATCTCGCTGTTTGCAATTTAATCTCAAACGCTTGTTACCCGCGCAAATTGCCACGCAAATGGCTTTTATATTGCAACAAGAACAATTGGGATTTGAAGAGCCTGCGTTAAAACTATTAGCCCGTGCGGCCGATGGCAGTATGCGCGATGGCTTGAGCTTGCTGGATCAGGCGATTGTTTTTGGTAATGGTAAGGTCACCTCTGATGCAGTAAGTAATATGCTGGGAACTGTTGCTCAGCAGCCCGTGGAGGATATATTGACAGCGCTTGCCGCTGGCGATGCCTCAACTATGCTCGAAAAAATTAACGAAATTGCCAACCTGACGCCAGATTTTTCCGATGTATTGCAACAGATGCTGCAAGTGTTCCATCGTATCGCGTTGGTGCAACAAATCCCTAGTGCGATAGCTCAGGATTTTGATGCCGAAATGATCGCGGCGTTGGCTGTAAAATTGTTACCTGAAGATGTGCAGCTTTATTACCAAATTGGTTTACTTGGGCAAAAGGATTTGGATTTAGCGCCTGATCCACGTACCGGCTTTGAGATGGTAATGTTACGCATGCTTACTTTTAGGCCTGCAGCAACGTCGGCCCCTATTAAACCGGCTCCCAGTCAACATGCTATCTCCAAAGCTCAGCCTATTCAGCAAAAATCCGTTCAACCAACCGTTGTTAGCGAGCCGCAGGTAGTCGTTACTTCAAGCGCTTCTACGCATCATCAGCCGCCAGATATAACGCCTGTTCAGACTGATCGACTACAGGCGACCGGCAATGATTGGGCTTCAATCATCGCTGCCATGGGCATTACCGCGCGCACACTGGAACTTGCTAACAATTGTGCGCTGGAAAGTATTGATGACAATACCTGCACCTTGATTCTCGATCCTGCTTATATGAGGACGACGCGCTCTGAGGAAGCGCTTAAAAAAGCACTGGAAGCCTATCAGGGAAAACCGCTCAAGTTGATATTTAAAGCTAGCAAGCCCACTGTTGATACGCCGGCAGTGCAGTTGGTCAAACAGCGCGAAGATAGACAACAGGCGGCCGTAGATGCTATTGCTTCAGACGAAAACATACAGACCTTAAAAGAGCATTTTGATGCTCGAGTCATGCCCGGTTCCATCGAACCCGTTAAACAATAACAGGAGAAAAATATGAAAAATGCCCTTGGCAATATTATGCAGCAAGCGCAAAAAATGCAGGAAGATTTTAAAAAAGCTCAGGATGAATTAGCCAACATGCAAGTGATGGGTGAATCCGGCGGCGGCTTGGTTACCATCTTGATGACCGGTAAGCGCGAAGCCAGAAAAGTCACCATCGATCCTTCCCTGTTGGGCGATGATAAAGACATGCTAGAAGATTTGGTGGCGGCGGCCATCAATGATGCGGTTAACAAAGTCGGAAAAATGAAGAAAGAAAAAATGGCCGATATAACTGCCGGATTACCGCTTCCTCCAGGATTTCAATTACCGTTTTAATATGCAAAGACATGGCTTGTTGGGGCAGTTAATACAGCA
>JAQTQN010000238.1 GCA_028712225.1 Methylobacter sp. | reverse complement strand
CACACGCTGAACTGATTGTGTAATTTACGCCTTTAATCTTATAAGGCGTCGCAAGACATGCCGTATTGGTACTAGACATACTTCTGGGCACCATATAAGGGCCCACTTTTTTGATGCCTTTTTCGCGTAAAATATCAGCCGCTTCAACAATGTTTGAGGTTGAAGGCCCGCCAGAGCCCATTACCAAGCCGGTTCTGAAATTTGATACCTCCGATTCACCCAAACCTGAATCATCAATCGCCTGTTGCATCGCAATATAGTTAAACGCAGCACCATCACCCATAAAGCGCTTTACTTTACGGTCGATAAAGGCATCTAAATCTATATTAATCGGGCCATGAACGTGGCTACGAAAGCCCATATCCTTGTAAACATCAGCAAATACGATGCCTGAGCGACCTTCTTTCAGGGAATCGACAACTTCAGCACGGTTATTACCTATGCTGGAAACAATACCTAATCCGGTTACTACGACTCTTTTCATTGATAGTGCCTCTAAAAATCTTCTGTAGAAGTAAATAGGCCAACTCGCAAATCAGTGGCTTCGTAAATAACCTTGCCATCAACTTCCATGGTTGCATCAGCAATACCCATCACCAACTTACGCATAATCACTCTTTTCAGATTTACTCGATAAATGACTTTTTTGGCTGTTGGCAACACCTGTCCGGTAAATTTAACCTCTCCCACGCCTAAAGCACGCCCTTTGCCGGGACCACCCATCCAACATAGAAAAAAGCCAACCAACTGCCACATGGCATCAAGCCCCAAACAACCGGGCATTACGGGATCGCCTTGGAAATGACAAGCAAAAAACCATAAATCGGGATTTATATCGAGCTCAGCAATGATTTCACCTTTGCCATATGCGCCGCCTTCATCGGAGATATGGATTATACGGTCCATCATTAGCATATTTGGCAAGGGTAATTGCGCATTCTTGGGTCCGTACAATTCACCTCTTCCAGACTTGAGTAATTCTTCGCGCGTGAAACTTTGCTGTTTCTCCATTTTGGCAGATACCTTATTTATTCTTAGTATAGAGACGCTCATTATCTAACAGAGCCTAAAAAAAATCAGCTCAATTTTTGTTCGGCACAACATCCCAAAGCAGTTCTTTGATTTTCAACGCTCCACTTTGTAAGCGCTGTTGGTAAATCATGCTATATGACAGCACCGACGCAACATATTTTCTGGTCTCTTTAAACGGGATAGTTTCCATCCAAATATCAGCCGGCACCGATTTATCAACCGGCAACCATTTTGAGACATTATTAGGCCCGGCGTTATAGGCGGCAATCGCCAAAGGAAAGTGTCCATTAAATTTAGTTAATAACTTTTTGAAATAATACGATCCATAACGGATATTAGTGTCCGGATTGAACAGATTAGCGTCAGAGAGCCACTTTTCGTTCAGCTCGTGTGCTATTTGCTTGCCGGTTTGGGGCATAACTTGCATCAGCCCGCGCGCACCAACAGCGGACTGGGCATTTTTGTCCAGCATGCTTTCCTGACGCATCAATCCAAAAATGATAGATGGCTGTAATTGTTGGCTATAGCCATTTCCTTGAACTTGGGGCAAATAATCCACTGGAAAACGTAGTTCAATATCATCCCAATAATTAGCTTTAACCAACGTCATAATGGCTACCTGATCCCAACGCCACTGTTGCGCTAATTTTGCAGCGGTCAATATTTGTTCTTTGGACAGTTTTTTTACTGTAAACCACCAATGTCGTTGCGCTTCTACATCCCTGTTAAAAACCCTCAACTCCCGGATGACTCTAAAATCAGGTAGGCTCAACAATTCATTTAACTGACTATCGACCACAGGCACCGGCTTACTGGACAATTGATGAGGCCTATTAATCGTATCAGCTGCCAGAAAACCATAAAAACTTCGGTCATCGGCTACTCGGGCATAAATTGCCTGGGCTTGCATGGCATCACCCTGCGCCTCAACAGTTCTAGCCTGCCAATATTGCCACTTCGGATCCTGCTGCTCTTCTACCGTCAGTGCCGCCAAAGCCTCAGCAACATGCGTCCAATTTTGTTCAAACAAAGCCGTCCGCACCCGCCACTCTCTTAATTCCGGATCTATCGGTCCTAATTGTTGCAAGCGATAGTAAGCCCTGCCATCACGCTTAAATGCTAACGCCATCGCCAATTTACGCTCAACCTGCTGAGCTATTTGCTGAGCCAGGTTAAATTGCGGCTTTTTGCTATCCCAAAGACTCATCGCCAACTCAAGATTGGCTTTAACCAATTTAGTCACTCCATGCGCAAAAATACGTCCATGCATTATTTGAGTAGGATTCAAAAAACCCTCTATTTCAATCAACTCCGGTTTTTTATGGACCTGTAGCCAAATATCAGCAAGCCCTTGATCTTGCTGAGTCATTAACCGCCGCACAAATTCAGCCAAAGAGACGTTGTCTTTATCCAGCGCCATTTCAAAACGCTGCCACATTAAGTCTGGAGTAAACACAGGCGACAGGGTTAACGTAAACAGCAGACTGTCACACTCTTTAGGCAACGTGTCTCCAGTTAACCAAAGCTGCTTTGCCGCGTCCAAAGACTCCTGCTGCCTGCCGGCTTGATAGCTCGCCCAATGAAACTGGCAGGCCAGTGCGGTATTGTCATTATTTTCATAATTTTGAATAAATTCAGGCCAGCGTTCTTGCTTTGCCAAATAATCCAACCAGAGGGGCTTTAATAAATTGGCTTGGCGCGAGTCTTTGTAATTTGTCAAAAACGCCGATACTTTATCGGTCTGATCGAGATTATTTTTTAAATACTGATAGCGCAGCAACGGATACAGCGGGTAATCAGCCAAGCCCTCGCTAATACTTAAAAAGGCTTGTTCATTGCCCTGCTCCAAGAACTTTTCCGCTAACAAAAAATTAGCACGTTGCTGTTCTATTAAAGTGTCTGCGGCGGCGCACGGCAAAACCATAAAAACACTGAGCAGCACCCCACCCAATCCACGTTTTATCAAACCAACCATCCTGACAAAATCACACATTAGTTAACCCGGCACTAGCACGTCGAAACGTTTCATCAATTCAGCAATATTTTTTCGATACAAACTATTAACAGGCAAACACAAATCACCACAAGTTAAACCGCGCTCTTGTAACGATTCTATTTCGACGTAAATATCATTTACATCGTATATTTCCAACGCTTTAAATATGCTCGCAGTATCTTTCATGCCCACACAGTCAGGATTTTGATTATTTTTCAAATGAAAGACACCATCATCAAGCAATAAAATACTTACCGACTGATCGAAAGCCGCTGTCGTTAACACTATATCTAATATCTCCTGAACATAGACCCCGCTATGAACAGGCTTACGTAACACGAACAAAAAATGCTTCATAACCTCAACCAAACACGATAAATCTATCGGCGACCAAGGTCGCCTCAACCAACTGCCCCAACCCTGAAATACGAAAACCCTCAGCCAAATCATTATCTAATTTGCCCTGCCGTTTAGACTCATCCGAGCACAACAATCCGCGCCGTTGTGCGGCCGAAATACACACCACCAAATCTACTTGATAACGTCTAGCCAAATCACTCCATTGCGAGGAAAACTGCAATTCATCATCAGGTGGCGAGGCATATTTGAAAGCGTGATAAATACCATCATGATAAAAAAACACCCGAAATATCTCATGCCCGGCCGCCAAAGCTCCGGTAATAAATCGATAGGCCGCATGACCCGCATTTGAGTGATAAGGACTAGCATTCACTTGCACAGCAAACTTCATTTTTTGCACCTTAATATCTTTATGCAACACGACTTAAACATCGCACCCTGCCGGTATTATGCATCAAATCCCAAAAAACCAGTTTGATGAGGATGGACTAACATCCACATTAAAAATTCAGCGAATTTTAATCGCACTTGGATGGCGTATTAACATAGACAATTGGCCTTTGTTTTTATTCAGCCAGCCACGCACTTCGACGGTTTTGCCTATGTATTCATTAACATCCGGAAATAACTCCAG
>JAQTQN010000237.1 GCA_028712225.1 Methylobacter sp. | reverse complement strand
GGATAGCTGGGTTGGATGTTATCGACTTCTTGACTCATGACAATCTCCTACGCGCCACTAATCTGTGGACGACGGTTGAGGAATGGTAGGGTACGAATTGCGTACCATTTGTAAACCAGGTGGTTTCCGTAGGTTGGGCTGCATGTTTTTTGCAACCCAACTTGCACAGAATTAAGCGCTTGCAGCAACCGCTATCTTCGGACTTTCATCTGTTTTCCAAGGCACTTTCACTTGCTTCCAGCAGGGGTTATTCAATGTCATGTCCATATCGCGGGCGAAGATGGCAAAGCCGTCATAACCGTGATAAGGGCCGGAATAATCCCAAGAGTGCATTTGACGGAACGGAATCCCCATTTTTTGGAAAATGTATTTTTCCTTGATGCCGGAACCGATCAAATCAGGCTGTACTTTCTTGACGAACTCTTCAAATTCATAGCCGGTGACATCGTCATAAATCAACGTCGCATTGCCCATTTCTTTGATAGTGCGGTCGTAGTCATCGTTATGACCGAATTCATAACCGGTACCGACCACTTCCATGCCTAAGTCTTCATAGGCACCAATCACATGACGAGGACGTAGGCCGCCGACATACAACATCACACGTTTACCTTGCAGACGTGGTTTGTATTTGGCGATCACCGCATCGTATTCAGCTTGATATTTGGCGATAACCCGTTCAGCGCCTGCTTGAATGGTTTCATCAAACAATGCCGCAATTTTGCGTAAGCTTTCAGCAATTTTGGTTGGGCCGAAGAAGTTGTACTCAATCCAGGGGATTTTGTACTTTTCTTCCATGTGCCGCGCTATGTAGTTCATAGAGCGATAGCAATGGATCAAATTCAGTTTCACCTTGGGAGTTTTTTCCATTTCCGCAATGGTACCGTCACCAGACCACTGAGCGACAACGCGTAAACCCATTTCTTCCAGCAATGTACGTGAAGCCCAAGCATCACCGCCGATGTTGTAGTCACCGATAACCGCTACGTCATAAGGTGTAGTTGGCCAAGTATCATCACCGTCGCGGTTTTCCAACACCCAGTCCCGGATTGCGTCATTGGCGATGTGATGGCCTAGCGATTGTGATACGCCGCGAAAACCTTCGCAACGAACCGGCACCACAGGTTTATTGATTTCTTTGTTGGCTTTTTTGGCAACTGCTTCAATATCATCACCAATCAAACCGATCGGACATTCCGATTGAATGCTGATGCCTTTATTGAGAGGAAACAGTTCTTCGATTTCATTCATGATTTTGGCGAGCTTTTTATCGCCGCCGAACACAATGTCTTTTTCCTGGAAATCAGAGGTAAAGTTCATCGTGCCGAAGGTATTAATGCCGGTGGTGCCGACATAATAGTTACGACGACCTGCACGAGAATACTGACCACAGCCAACCGGACCATGGGAGATATGAATCATATCTTTAATCGGGCCCCACACCACACCCTTGGAACCTGCGTAAGCACAACCGCGAATGGTCATGACGCCGGGCTGGGATTTACGGTTTGAAGTAATGCATTTATTGGATTTTTCAAGCGATTGATCGTTTACCGCCAAATGTTTAGCGCGATCTTTCCTTGCTTGTTCGGGATAGACTTCCAGCACTTCTTGAATCAGCGCTTCGGTCTCTTCTCTTGTTAGAGCTGCCATGATTGTCTCCTGCTAATGTCATGGGTAATCCCCCATAGACAGGTTTGAGGATGTAAAACGTAGGATGGGCTGAGTTTACGAAGCCCATCGCTGCCGTTGGGTTTGATGGGCTTCCTTGCGTCAGCCCATCCTATGATGTTTAAGCGACCGCTTCTGCGGCTGCCGTCTTGCCAACAATTGCTTCGTCCACTTCATCGATAATGCCGAATTCCATCATTAATTCTTCCAGCTCATCCATAGTGATGGGTGTTGGAATGATGAAGTTCTTGTTATCACGAATTTTGATAGCCAATTGACGGTATTCGTCAGCTTGTTTGGCTTGTGGTTCGTATTCGATAACAGTCATACGACGAATTTCAGCACGTTGTACAACGTTGTCGCGTGGTACGAAATGAATCATTGTGGTGCCGATTTTTGCAGCTAAAGCTGAGATCAATTCATCTTCGCGAGCAGTTTCACGTGAGTTACAAATTAAACCAGCCAAACGCACACTGCCTGAGTTAGCGTATTTCACAATACCTTTAGCAATGTTATTAGCGGCGTACATCGCCATCATTTCGCCCGAGCAGACGATGTAAATTTCTTGCGCCTTGTTTTCACGGATTGGCATGGCAAAGCCACCACACACAACATCCCCAAGAACATCATAAAAAACGAAGTCAAGTTCATCATCGTAAGCCCCTTCTTCTTCAAGGAAGTTAATCGCAGTGATAACACCACGACCCGCACAACCAACACCAGGCTCAGGACCGCCTGATTCAACACATTTGATACCGCCGTAACCGACTTTTAATACATCTTCGAGTTCTAAATCTTCAACACTACCCGCTTCAGCAGCCAAACTCATAATGGTAGTTTGCGCTTTGGCATGAAGAATTAAGCGAGTAGAGTCAGCTTTAGGATCGCAGCCGACAATCATTACTTTGTTACCTAGTTCTGCCAAAGCAGAAACCAGGTTTTGAGTTGTAGTGGATTTACCAATTCCACCTTTACCGTATATTGCACATTGACGTAATGCCATGATGACTTTCTCCTCTGATTGAACGTTGTCGTGAATGACATTATGGATAAAGCAATGGCTGTGCCAACAACTAAAAATTAATCTATCTTATTGAAATATATAGATTATTTAAATTTATGCCGGGCATGAACGGCGTTGTGTTTCAAACATTTTGTTATGTCGCTGTAGGCTTACTAACAGTAGGGTTATATTTCGCAGTCACAGTTACCACTATAAATAGACAGTTTAAGAGGGGGAGGTAAAAATTCAACTGTAGGCCGGATAAGATTGATTGAACGGCAGCGAAATTGGGTGTTTTCGGCCCTTCTACTATATATAGCGTGTTGCTTAGTTCGGTTAACCGACAAAAGAATTGTTATAAACAGGACAAAATACTTTTTGCAACACTCTGAAAATTCAGTGCTCGCCTATTTAATCTATTGTTAATCATAAGCTTACGCTGTTTATCAAAGGCCATAAAAAAATTGGATTACTTATTGCTTAAGTAAAAGATATACCTACTTAAACAATGGAGTTAGCAATGTCTGCCGATGTCTTTTCTGAAATATTAAATGGTTTGTATGAAAACACCGTCGTGCCTTATTTGGGACCAGGTGTACTTTTTGATGCCACCAATAAACAAACCGGCGCTGCGATGCCGGCCGACAGCAATAGCCTGATTTTGGCTATGAACAACGGTAACCCGATGGCTCCAAAACTTATGTATGAGTTTCCGCGGGCCGCGATGAATCAGGAACTTAAAAGGGGGCGAAACTTTCTGGGCCAATTTCTTACCCGGTTATATGGCGACACAGAATATACACGTGCTTCGCTTCACAACTGGTTGGCAGAATGGAAACCTGCTTATGTCATTGATGTAAACAGGGATACCCAATTACAAGACAGCTATGCCGATGAGGAGCATACGTTGATTGTTGGCGTTGCCAGAATCACCGCCAGCCAGTTTCGATTTAAGATTTATCATTTTGATGGCAGCGATTATTTTGAAATACCGCAAGAACAGGTCGATCCGAGACTGCCGGTTTTGTTTAAACCGTTAGGTACCCCGAAACCGGAAGCCAACTATATCGCCTCGGATGCCGATTATGTTGATTACATCACCGAGTTAATGGGGGGCTTTGCGATTCCTGATTTTCTTAAAGCCTATCGTAAAGGTAAACAATATTTATTGATCGGTCTGCCATTAAATAGAGATTCTGAGCGCATGGTGATGAGTGACATCATTCGTGATGCGGCCGAGCCCAAAGGTTGGGTGTTGAACAAAAACCCCACTGATAAAGAACTGCGGTTCTGTAAAAAGATGGGGCTTAAAATCGTTGATGCGGGCGTTGAAGATTTATTGAATGCTTTTGCATCCAGCAGTGCAGCTGCCGCTTAGTTA
>JAQTQN010000236.1 GCA_028712225.1 Methylobacter sp. | reverse complement strand
TTTCAGATTAACAGTTCGCCAGACGCACCCGGTTTCTACCTTCGGCTTTAGCTTGATATAGCGCTTGGTTGGCGGCATCAATCAATGCGGGCATATCTTGAAATTTAGGGAATTCAGCAATACCGGCGCTAAAGGTGACAGAAAATTGTCGTTTATTTACGCCGAACTTAAGGGTACTGAATTTTCGCAATAATTCGGCAACCAATAGTTTGGCTTGACCGGCGCTGGTGTTGGGCAGAATTAATACGACCTCTTCTCCGCCAAACCGTGCCGCCGTATCTACTGCACGCAGTCGCCGATTGAATAATGCGCCCAATGCCTTTAAAACTTCATAGCCGACTTGATAACCAAATTCCTCATTGACAGTACTAAAGTGATCTAAATTCAGCATCACGTAGGAAAAGGGTTTCTGTTGATGCTTGTTTTTACTGATTTCTAATTGTAAATGATCATCCAGCGTACTTCGATTAAGCAAGCCTGTCAGCCCGTCGCGCACCATCATTTCCTGAATGATTCTGGAACGTTTAACTTTGACTTCAATCGCAGCGATAAACTGTTTAAGCTCCATAGATTTGATGAAAAACTCCTCATCAGCAGCATTCAGGGCATTTCTATGATGATCAATAACACTATCGTCCGCCCAAAAAACGATTGCGGTGCTGCTGTAAGCATAGTGATGGCGAATATTGGCCGCCAATTCCAGGCCATTGGTTTCACGCATATGCAGATCGATCAAAATCAATTCCGGTTGAAATTCGATCAGTGTCGCCAGCACGTTGGCCGGGTTGGTTAGTAGGCGGGTTTTGATGCCGTTTTTTTGCATGATCAACAGCGATTGTTCGGCCGATGTCGCATCATCATTAATAATCAGCACACGATAGGCTGAACTGTGGGCCGTATGTTGCTGGGAACGGATAAACTCCACGGCTTGGTTTATGGGCAACGGATGAGTGAAATAAGCTGCCGCACCGGCGCGTGCGGCATTTAAACGGCTGAGTATGTCGTCTTGTTCGGCAACCACTACAATCGAAGGTAATTCAAGCGTATGGTGTTTGAGTTGCTCAATCTGGCTTAAGCCTACGCCAGGCGTGCTGGAAGAAAGCTGTATTAAGATAACCGCTGGTTTCAGTGCTGGGCTTATGGCTAGAAACTGTTCAATACTGCTAACCTGTCGGGTGCGTATTCCTTCATCACTAAGCTGCTTGCTGATGTCATCAAAAATAGCGTTGGTATCACCCATAACAATAACTAGCGGCTCGTCACTGGCGCGTCTGTAAGGCGGAGTGCTGGTATTTTGCTTGTTGATGATGTTGTGAGCCGCTGTTTCCAGTGCTAAAAACAATACATCCAGGGTTTGTTCGGAATGGATTTGTAATGGCGGTAGTTTGGTGTTTGTTTTTGATAAAGCCTCTGTTGAGGCCTGGGCAATTTCGGCAATATCCAGAAAGCCAGCGGCGGCACTTTCATTAGCAAGCTGATGCAATTCAACAATAAGTGCCTTGATAGCCGGAGTATCGAGTTGAGATTTACATTGTTGCCAGGCTTTGCTGACAGCGGCAATTGCGCTGGGCACCGTCTGGGTAAAAATCATTTCCTTGGTATCAAGTTGTTGTTTTAGTCGATTTTGATTGGAGTTGTCTACCATGACTGTCGTGAATAGTTTGTTGGCGTGTTGAGCTGCAATGTGTGATTCAGGTTGATCAGGGCGAATCAGTTTAGGTTTGTTATCATAGCATGATGCACCAAGCGAAAAATGCGTTCTGCCAAGTCTGTGTTTTCTTTGCTAAAATCAGCCGATCTTTATAAATTTCTTTGTGCAAGCACATAAAAAATCCTCGTATATAGGGAAACATGTCTGAGTATTTATCGTTAACTCCATCCAAACAATTACTGAGGATTGGTCGGATTTTTAGGATAGTTCCTAGTAATGCCAAAAAATAGTCAACTTATTTCTCGATTGCTATTGCTCTACATTTTGTTGGGCTGGCTTCTTATCGGCTTGGTTATTTATAAATTAGTTATTGATGAGGTGCAAACCTCAAAATATCAGGCACGTTTCCTGTCTGATATTACCCAGCAACTTTCATTTAAGTTACAGACTGGCCCTAGTAACTCAATTCGTTACCCTGAACACGGCCCTTATGATCAACGCCTGGGTTATACGCTGTTAGCGGACGAGATTGAACGCTTACAAAAATCCGGTTTTAAAATCACTGCTCAAGCCAGTATCTCGCCAATGATGGCCAGATTAGTCGATGACTACGGGCTATTTTCCATTTACCACGAAAAAAACCAGGCCGGGTTAAAAATTGTTGATCGGTCCGATCAAGTAATTTTCAATGCGTCCTATCCGGCACATGGTTATCCCAGTTTTCAGGCGATTCCGCCATTGGTATTGAATACCTTGTTGTTTATTGAAAATAGGGAATTGCTGGACTCGCAAAACAAGCAGGTTAATCCCGCGGTAGAGTGGGATAGATTTGGCTTTGCAACCGTGCAAATGATGGCTAAAAAACTAGGAGCCGACATCAATGTGCCAGGCGGCAGTACCCTGGCAACACAGCTGGAAAAATACCGGCATTCACCGGATGGCTATACCAAATCTATTTCAGAAAAATTTCGGCAGATGGCCACCGCTTCAATTCGGGCTTACTTGTTGGGAGCGAATACCTTGACCATGCGCCAGCAAATAGCACTGGCTTACTTAAATTCCATGCCCTTAGCGGCAACCGCCAGCAAAGGCGAAATACACGGCTTAGGGGATGGACTGGTGGCTTGGTTTGGCGCCGATTTTAACGAAATTAATAAGCTGCTTAGTCAGCAGGACATTAATACAAATAAACGTATTACACCAAAACAGGCATACGCTTATCGGCAAGTGCTGAGCATTTTATTATCGCAACGAAGGCCATCGTATTTACTCGGGCGCGGCCGCGAAGCCTTGCAAAAACTCACCGACAGCCATTTGCGGATATTAGCGGCACAAGGCGTCATACCCGCATCATTAAGAGATGCGGCGTTAAAAGTCGACACCCGGCAACTACTTAAAGCGGAACCAGCGAGTAAATTTCAAGTGCGGCAAAAAACCCAAAATGTGTTGCGCAGCCGTCTTGCCACCACCTTGGGCGTGCCATCAATTTATGATTTAGACAGGCTGGATTTAACCGTAAAAACCACCATCGATTATGACGCCCAACAAGCGGTAACCGCTGCATTGCGAAGTTTAAGCGAGCAGAGCAATGCCACTGCAGCCGGGCTGTTGGGCGTCAGAATGCTCAATCAGACCAACGATCTGTCACCGATCGTATACAGCTTGATGTTGTTCGAACGCGGCACCAAAGGCAATTTATTACGGGTACAGACCGATAACTACGACCAGCCTCTGGACATTAACGAGGGCATTCGCCTGGATCTGGGTTCAACGGCCAAGTTACGTACCATGGTGCATTATTTGGAGTTGGTAGCTGATTTATACCAACAATACCATGGCCGGTCGGCACAGGTATTAAACCGGGTTGAAGTACATCCTAGAGATTACTTGTCAGCCTGGGTCATCGAACAATTACGCGCTACTCCCCGCATTAAACTTGAAGATTTGCTCAATCAGGCCCTAGATAGACGTTATTCAGCCAGTCCGGGTGAAAATTTTTACACCGGGGGCGGCGTACATCATTTCAATAATTTTACCCGCGATGAAGATTACAAAATCATGTCGGTGCGGGAAGCCTTACGCGATTCCGTCAACTTGGTGTTTATTCGCTTGATGCGCGATTTAACGTATCACCATCTCTACAAGCCGGAAGGTATTGCCCGGTGGTTGGAAATTCCTGATGACCCGCGCCGCCTGGAATACCTGCAACGCTTTGCCGATAAAGAAGGCACTGTTTACATGCGGCGCTTTTACGACCGCTATCAAGGTAAGTCGCCAAAAGAGATCATGGAATTGATCACCCAACGCGTGTTTGCCAAGCCGTCACGCTTAACCATGCTGTATACGGCTGTGAATCCTGAACATAATGTTACCGCACTAACACGTTATCTTAAGACGCGTATTCCG
>JAQTQN010000235.1 GCA_028712225.1 Methylobacter sp. | reverse complement strand
CCAATAGCATCTACACCCAAGCGAGCCGCAAAAACAGCATCCTCAACCCGGGTAAAGCCGCAGATTTTAACGCGAGTACGCATAATTAAACATCAGTAAAGGGCAAAAATCAGCCTTGTAGAATAACACAAAAGCATGAAATTAGCGCTCTGAAGTCCAACTGAAATAGCAACAATTACAAGTAGATTACTGTTGTCGCTATTTGGCCGTCGCAGGTTTTTGAATATATTGATGCACCTGACCATCCGCATGGATATGTGTATGAACATGTTCATTGCTATTTGTCGCGTCATGCTCTGGCACTTGCTTGATTTCATCGCCGTGCTGCGGCTCTTGATCGCCCGCCTCATCTGGCTTTGGCTCAAGACCAACGGCATCAGCATGCCCTTGACCATCTTCGTGACTATGACTTTGATTTTCATCATGATCATGTGCATCACTACCGCCATGAACATGATCATCTGTCGGCGCGGGCACAGCCTCTACAGCAACCCCATATTTATAAACCATCAGTCCGCCCAAATCAGCACCCAAAACCAGTAACACCACCAGCAACGCAGACAGTATCAAAAATACGACACCGCCGGCAGATGTTCCGATACGCCAAACAGACAATAGAGTAGCCAACCCCAAGACAAACAGGCCAATATGCTCGTGGCGCTCCATAATTTCATGGACATTTCCGCCATGAGGTACCGAGCTGGCAGCAAGAACACCTGCACCAACTGTAAAAAGTGCAGATACGGTACCCAAATACAATAACCAACTAGCAACACCACGAAGATTGCTGTTATTTGCCAACTTTCCTACCACATCAAACAAAAAAAACGCCGAGAAAAACGCAATAGGAAAATGCACCAACAAAGGATGAATATTGTCCATACTGGCTATTCCCGGCAGTAAAGCAGCAAAAATCTCCGCCCCTCCCTTACCCACCAAACCTTCAATAAAAGTCAGCAAACCAGCAACCATATCAGCGACGCCGCCATGATCAGCACCACCATGAATTTGAAAAGTTAAAAAGTTATTCATACCCAAGCCATTAATAGTTATAAGTTCTATGATTCAATATTTGCCAGCCACCAGTTATTAATTTGGCTAGCAAATTTACTATACCACTGTTTTTTTAGTATTTATTTGCACAGCAAGCCATCACAGTTTTAGAGCTGGCTTTACTCACAATTTGAGCAGGATGACTTTTATTGAAGTTATCGACAGCGCTAACGGGATCAATACCCTCAGCCTGCATCATGAATATTGACAGCCCACCTGACAAATGCTATCAATCACCACAGCGTTCGCAACTGTAAATCGAGCGTGACGCATCCACAGAGGGCTTGAACATGTCCAAAAAAATCGACAAGCATTGTGACGATACTGAAATCGGCATTCGTTTTCATATCAGCTCAGCCAGAATGTCCATTAAAAAGCTCAGCTACGTTGCGTTTCAACGTTACCTGGATCAAATGGAGCGCTCCAGCTATCGCTGTCCGATATGCAACTGGGGAGGATTGGGCAAATTATTGGTGCCGACGGAAGCCGATGATACCGATACATTTAGCCTCGATCACGAAGCAGATGCTTGGTACGCTTGCCCCAAATGCGAGGCTGAAATCGACATCGACCACCCCATCATGCGACCGGTGGACTAAGATTTAGAGAAAGTTTCCGCGCCCATACACTAACTATGATTGTTTGAGCAGCTTATTCTTCCTGCTCAAACAACATATGAGACATTTTATTCGCTTTAGTTTTCAGGTAATCCACATTGTCGTCATGCGCCTGGATTTCAACAGGAATACGTCCGGCAACATTAATACCAAGTCTTTTGAGTTCATCAATCTTTTTGGGATTATTGGTCATAAGCCGGATTGATTTAACTTCCAGACTTTCCAAAATCGACGCGGCAATGCCGTACTCTCTCTCGTCAGCAAGATGACCTAAATAAATGTTGGCATCGACAGTGTCCATACCCTGATCTTGTAAGTTATAAGCTTGCAGTTTTTTCAACAACCCAATACCGCGACCTTCCTGGCGTAAATAAATCAATACTCCGCTTTCAGCCTGGCTAATCAAATGCAATGCCAAATCCAGTTGTTCACCGCAATCACAACGCCTTGACCCTAAAACATCCCCGGTAAAACATTCCGAATGTATGCGCACCGGCACATCTTCTTTACCTGCCACATCGCCTTTGACCATAGCGATATGTTCTTTGTTATCGAGACTATTGCTGTAGTAATGCAGAATAAATTCACCATGCCGGGTGGGAATTGGGGTTTGTACCAAATCGCTGATATGTACTTTCACGTAAGTGTCTAATCCAAAATGCTTATTTTATTCAGATGAACGATCAAAACTTAAAATCCGTTTGTTGGTTATTTTCTAGCTTCAATGAGCTTAATAATGTCACCACTGCGCTCATCGATTCTCACTGAGTTAAAACCGGCGGCCTTAACATTTTTAACGGTGTTTCGATTGATATTTGCCCCCACCAGACCAACAACCAAAGGATTGATAAAGTTCATTAATCTAGCGATAAGCGGCCGCGAGCTTAACACATGCTCTAGCAATAACACCTGCCCGCCTGGCTTACAAACTCGATATAACTCCCTTAATCCTTTGAGCGGAGCGGGCACCGAACAAAATACGCAAGTGGCGACCACCGTATCGAAACTATTATCGGCATAACACAACGATTGCACATCCATTTCAGCCAAGTCGACAGTAACGGCTTTGCGATCTCGGTTGAGCGAGGCTTGTTCAAGCATGACAGGACTAAAATCAATCGCTGTGATTCTGGTGTCTTTCGGGTAATAGTCGAAGTTTTTACCTGTACCGACGCCGACCTCCAGAATATGCTGCCCGTCCACTTTCGCCCATAAGCGCTTGCGCCAACTTTTAAACACCAGGCCTTCCATCACCGCCTCCAGGCCGTCAAAGTAAGGAGCAAGCCGATCATAGCGTTTTTTAATACTGGCGCTGTCTGTTTTCATGAGCTTAAGGAAGCTGTATTAGGTGCGGCATATTACAGCGCCCACGTGACTTGCTTCAACCTCAAATGAAGTTTCGTTAAAGCTGAACACCATCACTTAAGATACTCAAAAGCCATCAACCCCTGCTTTATGCCATACTACGCGCCTTTTTTTAGACCTGATTTTTTAGATACTTGAGGAAATAATACATGACGGCACTGGTTGGCATCATCATGGGCTCCACATCTGACTGGGACACCATGCGCTTTGCCGCAGACACCTTAACGCAACTGGGCATTGCTCATGAAGTTGAAGTTGTTTCCGCGCACCGCACTCCCGACAAACTATTTGAATACGCAGAAACCGCAGAAGCTAAAGGCCTGGAAGTCATTATCGCCGGTGCCGGCGGCGCTGCTCATTTACCAGGCATGACTGCGGCTAAAACAGCCCTGCCCGTGTTAGGCGTACCTGTACAGTCTAAAGCCCTAAACGGCATGGATTCTTTATTATCAATTGTGCAAATGCCCGCTGGAATCCCTGTCGGCACGCTGGCTATCGGCAAAGCTGGTGCCATTAATGCAGCCTTGCTGGCAGCCGCCATCGTCAGCAACAAACACAGCCAATATCGTGCTGCTTTAAACGAATTCAGACAAAACCAGACAGACACTGTTTTGGCTAAACCAGACCCACGCATAGAAGAGGAAGAAGTATGAAAGTCGGCATCTTAGGCGCAGGCCAATTGGCTCGCATGATTGCCTTGGCGGGTTATCCGTTGGGAGTGGAGTTCATCTTTCTTGACCCATCCGCCGATGCCTGCGCCAATAAACTAGGCGAGCACCTATTGGGCGATTACAACGACCCCGCCCTGTTGGCACAATTGACCGAACGTGCAGATGTCGTTACCTATGAATTTGAAAATGTACCCGCAAAAACTGCCGAATTTCTGGCGACCCACACTCAAGTACATCCCGCTCCTAAGGCGTTGGCAGTAGCTCAAGATCGATTAGTTGAAAAAACATTTTTTAACGACATCGGTATTTCTACCCCGGCTTATGCAGCAGTAAACAGCCTTGCCGATCTGGAACAAGTCATGTCGGACATCGGCTATCCCGCCATTCTAAAAAGCCGCAC
>JAQTQN010000037.1 GCA_028712225.1 Methylobacter sp. | reverse complement strand
CCCTCTCCCAAATCATCTTTCCCCGGAAGAGCCGACTATTATATCTACATCTCCCGAAGTGTCAAGCACTTGCTTTAAACTTTAGTAATTATTTCTAATCTGGATTTTTTTATTTTCGATCCGGACAGGGATACACCTAATATCCTCGTAAGCGGGGGGCGACTTTACTGCACCTGTTTTAATGCAGAATCGAGCACCATGGCGAGGGCAAACTATCTCATCACCATCTACTATACCACTCGCAATCTCAGCCCCATCGTGAGTACAAACATCCTCAATGGCATAATATTCACCGTCTATTTTGAAAACTGCTACTTCAGTTCCCTCTACACCAACAACCACATGCTCGCCATTCGCTAACGCAGATTCATCAACTACATCCACCCACTCAGACATATTTTGATCCTTTTAAATAAACGTCATAACGTAACAATTTCCCGGAAAAACTTTCGCTTGGCTCGCCTAGAGGCCCCGCATGATCAGGACTTTTCACCACAACACGCTTGCCGGTTGCAGCAATTGCTGCAACAAATAGTTGTTCTTTATCCTCATCATCACCCAGTAAATCGCGCAATATCGTCATTGATTTTTTGGCGAGTGCGGATTTTTTTCGTTTTGGAGGAAACATGGGGTCTATATATATACAGTCAGGCGCGTTTTCCAAATTAGCCATTAGCTCTATGGAATTGCCATGGAGCAACTTAGGCGACTCCAAACTTAGCCTCTGTACCCAATCCTGTTGAGACAAGCGAATAAATCCGTCAACTAATAGCTCTGCCATCAACGGAGAGCGTTCTATGCAAGTCACTTCGTAGCCCATGCGAAACATATGCAAACTATCTTGCCCCCAACCAGCCGTTGCATCTAAAACTGTCCTAGTTTTACGACCGACTGCCTGAGCCAAAGCTCCGTCTTTAGAAGCCGGCCACGAGCGTTGTTCCCCGGCTCGTGGTGCCACATCGACTGTTAATCCGCCTTTTTTAAGTAAATCTCTATCTAAAAGCTTCAAACAGCCGTCGCGCCAAGTTATAAAGAAATCTTCAGCCGCATTTACGTCCAGGACACTATATAAGGGCACAGACAACCTTAGCGCAAGCTGCTGATAAGGTTCAACATCACCATTACCCTGATAAAGAACTGCCAGCTTTCCTAAATATTTATGCACTTATTTATTCTGTAGATATAGCATTGGCTTCGTTTTTTAGCGCCGCATCTAATGTATGCCAAGCTAAGGTTGCGCATTTTACCCGTGCAGGATACTCGCGCACACCCGCTAATACAGCCAACTTGCCCAACGCTTCAAGATTAATATGCTCTTCTTTGCCGGTGGTCATTTCATGAAACTTCGTGAACAACTCCTGGGCTTCCGCTTCAGTTTTGCCTTTGACAATCTCGGTCATCAACGACACCGACGCTGTTGAAATAGCACACCCTGAGCCCTGAAAACTGGCATCAGTGATCACATCGCCGTCCATTTTCAAAAATAGAGTCAGTCGATCACCGCACAACGGGTTAAAACCTTCCACTTGTCTGTCAGCATTTTCCATGACCCTGAAATTGCGCGGATTACGGTTGTGGTCAAAAATAACCTCTTGATAAAGGTCGCGTAAATCTTCAAACATTAGCCAAATACCTCTATCAGCGATTGAATGCCAGCCATTAATACATCGATTTCTTGCTTAGTATTATACATGGCGAAAGATGCCCGCGCCGTGGCCGGCACACCGTAAAAATCCATCACCGGCATCGCGCAATGGTGCCCTGCTCTAATCGCAATTCCCAAGCTATCGAGCATGGTGCCTATGTCGTGCGGATGAATTTTGTTCAGCGTAAAAGACAAGATCGCGCCTTTTTCTTCCGCCTCGCCGATTATCGTCAAGCCATCGATTTGCTTGGCCTTGACGGTGGCGTAATCCAGTAATTCAGATTCATAAGCAGCGATGTTATTCATGCCGATAGCGGCCAGATAATCGATTGCCGCGCCTAATGCAATCACATCGGCAATCGCCGGAGTGCCAGCTTCAAACTTATATGGAAGCACGTTGTATTCGGTTTCTACAAACGTGACCTTGCGAATCATATCGCCGCCGCCTTGGTAAGGGGGCATCGCTTCCAGCAAACTTTGCTTGCCGTATACAACTCCGATACCGGATGGCCCGTACAGTTTATGGCCGGAAAACACATAAAAGTCGCAATCCAATTCCTGCACATCGACAGCCATGTGCGGAATCGCCTGAGCACCGTCAAGCAACACAGGAATACCTTTGGCATGCGCTGCGGCAATAATTTTTTTGACCGGATTGATAGTGCCCAAAGCATTGGACATATGCACCACCGACACCAGCTTGGTTTTATCGCTGAGCAGTTGCTCAAACTCGCTATAAATCAGCTCGCCCTTATGATTCATAGGGGCCACTTTCAACACCGCGCCGGTTTGCTCACACAACATTTGCCAGGGCACGATATTGGAATGATGCTCCATGGCCGTGATCAAAATCTCGTCACCGGCTTTAATGTTGGTTTTGCCATAAGTCTGCGCAACCAGATTGATCGCTTCAGTAGCGCCTCTGACAAAAATAATTTCTTTGTCGCTGGCAGCATTAATAAAGCTTTTGACCTTGGTTCTCGCCGCCTCAAACTTATCGGTGGAACGCACACTTAACGTATGCACTCCTCGGTGTACGTTAGCGTAATCGTGGCTATACAACTGCACGATGCTGTCGATCACCGCTTGCGGCTTTTGGCAGGTCGCGGCGTTATCTAAATAAACTAAATCTTTGCCGCGAATTTTTTCCGCCAAAATGGGGAAATCCTGGCGTATTTTATTGACATCAAAACCGCTCATAACCATTCCTTATCGACGCCTTGCTGTGGAAAGCGCGCCAATACTTGTTCTAAAACATTATCGTGCAAACTTTTAATGCTGATTTTATCGACCATCTCGTTAGCGAATGCGAAGGTCAACATGTTGCGAGCGGTCTCTTCATCGATGCAGCGCGATTGCAGATAAAAAACGGATTTGTCATCCAATTGCCCGACCGTCACGCCATGTCCGCATTTGACATCATCGGCATAAATTTCCAACTGTGGCTTGGTATCGACTTCGGCATCAACCGATAACAACAGGTTACGGTTATTCATTTGCGAATCGGTTTTCTGCGCATCTTCGAAAACAATCACTCTACCCTGAAATACCCCACGCGCTTTGTCATCGAGCACGCCTTTGTAGGTCTCACGGCTAATGCCATACGGCTTCAAGTGGTTGATACGCGTATGGTTATCGATATGCTGGCGTTTAACGCCCAAGTACAAACCATTCAACACACACTCTGAGGCATGACCTAAATCGGCATGAATATCGGACCGCGCCAACAAACCGCCAAAGGCAAAGTTATGATGAGCAAAGCGCGCATCTCGCTCTTGCTTAATATAAATGCCGCCGAAGTGATAAGCCTTTTCAGACTCGCTTTGCATTTTATATAAAGTGAGATCGGCATTTTGGCCGACAAACACTTCGGTGACTGCCGCTGTTAGATAAGCGTTATCAGCACCGACAAAGGTTTCAACGACGCTCGCTTGCGCTGACTCATCGATGATGATGGTGTTACGCGTGGTCGCCAATGCATCGGCTTGGGTGACGATATGCAACAACTGAATCGGCTTTGCCAACACCTGTTTGGGCGGCACATGTACAAATAAACCGTCGCTAAACCAGGCGGTATTGAAGGCGACAAAACCGTGTTCTGAATTGGCGACCGCCTGGCCCAGATGACTTTGCACTTGCGCCGCTTGGGTTGCCAAGGCATCAGCTAAGCTCAATATAGATACGCCATCCGGCAAACCGTTCAATGTCGAAAGTTCTGCAGAAAATCGTCCGTTCACCAACACCACCGACCAGGCATCGGCTAATTGATATGCCTTCAGCCAATCGTCAACTTCGCTGTCCGCTTGACTTGCAGGCACTGAAAACAATTTCTTCTCAATCCCGGAAACATTGGTATAACGCCATTCTTCTTCACGCGGCGACGGAAAGCCTTTTGCAGAAAAGGCTTGCAGCGCTTCGCTACGCAACTGTTGCAACCAGGGTAGATTTTGCCCAGGCAATAACGGGGCTATAGATTCATATTCGGCTGGATACCGGCTTGCAGTGACCGCAGACATTACGCTGCCACCTGCTCTTCGAGCCAGCTGTAGCCTTTTTCTTCCAGCTCCAAGGCCAGCTCCGGTCCGCCGGATTTAACGATTTGGCCATGCGCAAGCACATGCACGTAATCGGGCTTAATGTAATCCAGCAGCCGTTGGTAATGTGTGACCATCACAAACGAACGCTCCGGCGAACGCAGCGAATTAACGCCTTCGGAAACAATCTTCAATGCATCAATGTCCAGCCCGGAGTCGGTTTCATCCAGGATGCACAACTTCGGCTCGAGAATGGCCATTTGCAGAATTTCGTTACGTTTCTTTTCGCCGCCGGAGAAGCCTTCGTTAACTGCGCGGTACAGAAACTTCTCATCCATTTCCAGCAAACGTACTTTTTCTTTAACCAGAGTTAAAAAATCCATCGCATCGACTTCGGGCTCGCCGTGGTGTTTGCGGATCGCATTCAACGCGGCTTTCAACAAATACACGTTGCTGACGCCGGGAATTTCCACGGGGTATTGAAACGCCAAAAACACGCCTTCACGAGCCCGAATGTCGGGTGCCATCTCAATCAAATCTTTACCTTGATAAG
This sequence comes from Methylobacter sp., assembly GCA_028712225.1. Classification (GTDB taxonomy): domain Bacteria; phylum Pseudomonadota; class Gammaproteobacteria; order Methylococcales; family Methylomonadaceae; genus JABFRC01. The sequence goes on along the minus strand of JAQTQN010000037.1, from coordinate 12,663 downwards.
TCACTGAGCCTTCCGTCACGGTGTAACCGCTTTTACCGGACAACACATGCGACAAAGTACTTTTGCCGGAACCATTCGGCCCCATAATCGCGTGAATTTCGCCAGCCTTAATTTCAAGATTAATGCCTTTAAGAATAGGTTTGTCGCCAACGCTGACGTGAAGATTTTTTATGCTGAGCATGTATTTACCTGAATTTAAATTTAAATCGTTGGGTACGCATTGCGTACCATTTTTAAGTATTGCGGTTCAGCCCCAAAAGGTATGCAATTTCTTCCCAATTTTTGAATTGCTTAGGCATACAACAAGCGTCCTCTGGGCTCAGGAATATATCGGCCTAGTTCGACTGCTGTCTCAATCCACTCATCAATAACCTGTTCAGCATTTTTAACCGCTTCCTGATAGCTGCTTCCATCTGCCATACATCCGGCCAATTCAGGCACTTCGGCAATATAAGCCTGGTCTTCTTCACTCCAGTAAATAATAATTTCGTATTTAGTCATCATCTAACCCCAAACGATAGCGAACAATAATTTGTCGAATTTGTTTAACTTGATACGCTTTTGCCATTGAACCAATCGGCTGTATGTTCAAGATCTCGGCGACATCTGCTTTACTAAAAATATGATGGTCGCCGCGAATTCTCTCCTCAAAATCTAACCGTAACAGCAGTTGCCTTAATTCGGAAAACAAAACATTGGCATCAGATCGTCCATGAATAATTTTCTGCAATAGCTTGTCGTACTTGCCCACTAACCTACCGACCCTTCCAAACTAAGCCCCAATAACGCCTGGGCCTCGACCGCAAACTCCATCGGTAATTCTCTGAACACTTCCTTACAAAATCCATTCACAATCATCGACACGGCATCTTCTGCAGACAGGCCGCGTTGCTGGCAGAAGAACAATTGGTCTTCACTGATTTTAGAGGTGGTCGCTTCGTGTTCAACTTGAGCAGATGGCTGTTTGACTTCAACATACGGAAAGGTGTGCGCGCCGCATTTGTCGCCGACCAGCAAGGAATCGCACTGGGTATAGTTGCGGGCATTCTCGGCGCTTTTCAACACTTTAACCAAGCCGCGATAGGTGTTCTGGCCTTTGCCGGCGGAAATACCTTTCGAGACAATCGTGCTGCGGGTGTTTTTGCCGATGTGAATCATCTTGGTGCCGGTATCGGCCTGCTGATAATTATTGGTCAGCGCGACTGAATAGAATTCACCAATGGCATTATCGCCCCGCAAAATACAGCTGGGATATTTCCAGGTGATGGCCGAACCGGTTTCCACCTGTGTCCACGACACTTTGGAATTATCGCCACGGCAATCGGCACGCTTGGTAACGAAATTGTAAATGCCGCCTTTGCCTTCTTTGTCGCCGGGATACCAATTTTGTACGGTGGAGTATTTGATGGTCGCATCTTTCAGCGCGATCAACTCGACAACCGCCGCGTGCAGCTGGTTTTCATCGCGCATCGGTGCGGTGCAGCCTTCCAAATAACTGACATGACTGCCTTCGTCGGCAATGATCAAGGTTCTTTCAAACTGTCCTGTGTTTGCCGCGTTAATTCGGAAATAGGTTGATAACTCCATCGGGCAACGCACGCCTTTAGGGATGTACACAAACGAGCCATCGGTAAACACGGCAGCATTCAAGGCCGCAAAATAGTTGTCGGTATGCGGCACGACGGACCCCAGATATTCTTTGATCAGCTCCGGATGCTCGCGCAAGGCTTCTGAAATCGGGCAAAAAATAACGCCAGCATCTTTTAGTTTGCCTTTAAATGTGGTGGCCACCGACACGCTATCAAATACCGCATCGACGGCAATCCCGGCCAAACGTTCTTGCTCATCTAAAGGAATACCCAGCTTTTTATAGGCTTCCAACACTTGCGGATCAATCTCATCCAAACTTTTCGGGCCGTCCTCTTTGCGTTTGGGCGCGGAGTAGTAACTGATAGCTTGATAATCAATAGGATCGAATTTAACGAACGCCCATTCCGGCGACTTCATAGTCTGCCAATGCCGAAACGCTTTTAGACGATATTCCAACATGAAGTCTGGCTCATTTTTAACCTTCGATAACCGATGAATAACTGCTTCATCCAATCCCGGAGGGAAAGTATCGGTTTCCAATTCAGTCACAAAACCCTGTTTGTATTCCTGACTGATCAGATTCTGGATTTCTTGTTCACTTGCTGACATAAAAAACTTCTCTTAATTACATGGATGTAATGGTTGCAGAAAACGCAGGAGCAGTTTTCTGCCTATCTATATAAACTGGCGACCGGAATCAATACTTCTTCCGGCACTACAGTAGGCCTGATTAAATCGGCCAAGGTCACTGATTCCAGTGCATTATGAATAGTCTGATTAATCAAGTTCCAGTTACCACGAATATCGCAGCCTGACGCCTGCTCGCAGCCTTGCTGGGAAATACTGCACTCGGTTAACGCAATCGGGCCTTCCAGCGCACTGATCACCGTCGCAACACTGATTTTTTCCGGCACTCTGGATAAAACATACCCTCCTTTTGCACCGCGGGTAGAAATCAGCACCTCCGCATTAACAAGCAACTTCAAGATTTTACTCACCGTCGGCAAGGCAATGCCAGTGGTCACCGCAATCTCCATGGCCGAATGCACCTGTGTTTGATCCTTGGCCATATCACTTAATATGACGGTCGCGTAATCGGTTAATTTGCTCAAACGTAACATAAATCCTTCCCTACTTAATTAAGTACTATTTTAGTCCTATTTAAATTCATAGTAAAGCAGTAGGTTATAACGCGCATGGTTATTTGGCATTCCAATAATGACTATTGATCTGGCGCATACTCGACACGCTTGTACCTGTCTTTGCCAGTTTTACATCAATTGCGCCGCTGTCCGCGCTGTTTAACCAGCTGATGCCGGATTGTTGGTAACGTTGTAAAACGCCGGCATGAGGATGCCCGAACTGGTTGCGGTAACCGGCCGGAATCAAGATGATTTCCGGCTTAACGGTCTGCAAAAATTGCATGGTCGATGAGGTTTTACTGCCGTGGTGCGGGGCAACCATGACTTTAGCTTGCAATTTTTCGCCATAATGCTCGACCAGCCAGGATTCTGCGTTTGCCTCGATGTCACCGGTTAATAATGCTGCGCCGTGCTTGCCTGTTACCATCAACACACAGGAATTATCGTTATCCGACGCATATTCATGATTTGGTGACAACATGCTGAAGGTAACTTCATCCCATTGCCATGTCTGACCGGCGGCACAAGGCTGTGGTGCAAAGTCGCTTAGTTTTTGCGGTACGCTGGTCAGCACTTGTTCGGTCGGCATATTGCTCAGCAATGATGCGGCACCACCGATATGATCGTTATCGCCGTGACTGACAATTAATGTGTCAATTTTATCAATGCCCTGCGAACGCAGAAACGGCAGTAGTACACTCCGCCCCATATCGCTTTCGGCAGAAAATTTAGCGCCAGTATCGAAGACCAGCTGATGATGCGCAGTTTCTATTACTGCCGATAAACCTTGGCCGACATCCAGCAAGGTCAGTTCAAACTCACCGGCATCGCGCTGTTTGGGCTCGGTAAAAACCAGCGGTAAGAACATCACCAATCCTAGCCAGCGCCCCGGAATGCCTTTAGGGGCTAATAAGAGCAGAATGCCTAGCACCGCAAAAAGCAATGCCCAATAAGATGGCTGCGCGTGATTAATTGTTGCATTCGGCAACGCAGCCATAGTTTCCAGTAGCCACATGATGCCACGTAACAAATAATCTAAAACTAATAACAGCGGCGCGGCTAACGTCGCAGAAATCGACAATACCCCCACCGCCACCAAAGCCAGTGGTACCAGCACCAAGCTAATCAACGGCACTGCCAGCAAATTGGCCAGCGGCGAGATAATTGAAACTTGCTGAAAAAATAACAGTAACAACGGCGACAAGCCCAGCGAGGTCGCCCAATTAATTTTGATTGCCGACCAAAACGGCTTGAGCGCACCTAAACGACCAGCAAGTACATAAACAATCAAACCTACCGCGATAAAAGACAGCCAGAATCCCGGTGACAGCACGGCCAGCGGATCCCACAGTAAGACAGCAAGCATGGCGACGGCCAGGGTATGAAACGGCCGATGGTTACGCTGTAAGATAATCGCGATCATGCCGATAGCCAGCATAATCACGGCGCGCTGAGTGGGCACGGAAAAACCAGCCAGACCCGCATAAATAATACCGACCAGTAACGCCGACCATGCGGCAACCATTTGCGGCGACCATCTTAATAAACCCGTCCACGCCCAACATTTCAGCACCAGCCAATACACTAAGCCAGCCACCAAAGCGATATGCGAGCCGGAAATCACCATTAAGTGCGTGGTGCCGGTGCTGCGAAAAACCTCCCAATGCCGCTGATCTATGCTGTTGCCGTCACCGATAGTTAGCGCTTTGATGAGCGCGCGACTATTCACATCTAGCTGAGACACGGATAACTTATCGCTGATTAGCTGCCGCCAGACATCAATACTGGTCCAGGCGGATTGACTGCCCAATAAAACGGGGGCTGGACTAGGCCGCACATAACCAGTGGCGCCAACACCTTCAGTAAATAGCCAGCGCTCATAATCGAAACCACCGGGATTTAAACTGCCATGTGGGCGTTTGAGTTTGACGGTAAACGACCATTGCTGACTGGCTTTAAGCGTTTGGTCAGGGTAATACCAGCTTAAACGTAACTTGCTAGGAAGTTTAAATGAACCATTTGCTGTGCCGGTTGCTGACTGACTAAGGGGATGCACACCGTCCCTGGTGATCGCCGAACTTGCTCCCGGCAAGTTTCCGGCATACACACCATCCCTGGTGATAAAGTCAAAGCGGGCTTGTTTTTCATCCTGCTCCGGCAAATCGCCGATAACACCTTGAATGAGGATTTCGATACCTTCGTAGGCTTCGGGCAGCTGATCGGCCAATTGGGCCATTGCAAACACCAACGCCCAAAGTACGCCTGCAAACAAAAACAACAGCCGCCAATAATGCAATGCGGCCAACACCACTACGATTATAGCCAGTGCAATCAGCCACTTAATATCAGGCAACACAGCAAGCTGCTGCACTAATAATGTGCCGGATAGAAAACAAAGGGAATTAAGCAGCATTGGCGACCTTGTGATTTTTAGACCTGCAAAAACCTGATAGACTGGAGCCCAGTAGAAACCTAACCTTGAGTGCGATGAATGATGCCTAAAGAACTACTGAAAAAATACATGCCCCACCCGGAAATTATCAAAAATCACAAGAATCTTCAGTTTCTGGGGGCAAAACTGCATGATCCAAACTTATGGCATTTGAATCGTCGCTCGGTATCGATGGCTTTTGCGGTAGGCCTTTTTTGCGCATGGATTCCAACACCGGGTCAAATGGCCATCGCCGCGATTGCCGCCTTTTATATGCGCGCCAATTTGCCGATTTCGGTCGCACTAGTGTGGCTCACCAACCCGATTACTATGCCGCCGCTATTTTATTTTGCTTACTTGGTTGGCGTTTATGCGTTAAATCTCCCCACGGCAAACTTTTCAATGGATGCCATATTGTCTGGGGAACTATTGTTTCCGTTTCTTACCGGCTGCTTGATGTTGGGGATAATTTGTTCAACAGCAGGGTACTTTGGTTTTAGCTATTTCTGGCGCTACCACACTACTAATAAGTGGCAGCACCGCCAACAACATCGGCAACAATTAGCCAGGACTAAAAACCCTTGTAGATCAATTGAATGGCGCTTATAAAATCACTCTAATTGCCATTTTATAAGCCGCTTAAAATCAACTTACGATCAAACCATCTTCCATGTGCAGCACTTTGCCCATCTTGGCTGCCAATTCATGGTCATGAGTCACCACCAAAAAGCTGACTTTCAGCTCTTGGTTAAGCTCTAACATTAACTGATAAACCTGCTCGGCAGTTTTGCTGTCCAAATTGCCGGTAGGCTCATCGGCCAACACCACAGCAGGTTTGTTGATCAACGCCCTGGCCACCGCAGCTCGCTGTCTTTCACCGCCCGATAACTCGCCGGGTTTGTGTTCAATTCGATGACCCAAGCCCACACGCTGCAATAACTCAACAGCCCGCACCCGCGCTTCTGTAACCGCCAAGCCTGCAATCAACAGCGGCATGGCAACGTTTTCCAACACGGTAAACTCGCCCAACAAATGATGCGATTGGTAAATAAAACCTAAGGATTTATTTCTTAATTTTGCCAACGCACTTGAGCTGACTTGATCAAGATTAACGCCATTCAAAACGACCGAGCCGCTAGTAGGCTTGTCCAAGCCACCCAGCACGTGCAGCAAGGTGCTTTTACCTGAACCCGACGCACCCATGATGGCAACCCGCTCGCCCTCGCCAATAGTCAAATCGACGCCTTTTAATACCTCAACATCCAGAATGCCTTGCGTATAACGCTTGGTCACAGACCGGCATTGCAACATAGGCTTATTCATACCTTAATACCTCCGCTGGATTAACCTTAGCTGCTTGCCAGGCAGGGTAAATAGTCGCCAATAACGATAACAAGAAAGCCATGCCGGCGATGGCATAGACGTCTGACCACACAAGCTTAGAAGGTAGGTCGCTGATGTAATAAACATCGGCCGCCATAAATTGCACCTGAAATAGTTTTTCAATCGCAGGCACGATAGTTTCAACATTTAACGCCAATAAAATGCCTGCGGCCGTTCCCAGCAAGGTTCCAACCACACCGATAATCGCGCCCAAGACCATAAAAATGCCCATCACTGATCCAGACGTCAGCCCCTGGGTTTTCAAAATGGCAATATCACCGCGCTTGTCTGTGACTACCATGACCAAAGTAGAAACAATATTGAATGCGGCGACGGCAACAATCAGCAGCAAAATGATAAACATCACCCGTTTTTCTGTTTGAATCGCACGGAAAAAGTTACTGTGCGCCAGCGTCCAATCACTGACTAGATAGTCATCATAGAAAGCATTCTGCATGGCGTGAGTGATTTGCGGAGCATTGAATAAATCATCCAATTTAATACGCAGACCGGACACCGCAGATTCCAGGCGGAATAATTTGGCGGCGTCATCAAGATGAATCAACGCCATGTTGCGATCATATTCATACATACCCACCTGGAAAGTACCGACCACAGTAAACCTGCGCATCCGCGGCACCACGCCAGCGGGCGTAGAATTAATTTGCGGGCTGATGACGGTAATTTTGTCACCGGTAATTACCCCAAGATAATTCGCCAGTTCGGCACCTAAAACAATGCCGTATTCGCCGGGAACGAGATTAGTCAATTTGCCGGTTTTCATTTTATCGGCAACTTCGGAGACCTTGCCTTCATAGTCAGGCAAAATGCCGCTGAGCATCGTGCCGCTGACCCTGCGATCCGCATTAATCATCACCTGCCCGTTGATAAACGGCGCGGTACCCTCAACGTGCGGATAGTCTTTAAGTTTTTGTTCCAGCGCATGCCAGTCGTCCAGTTGGCCATGGCGACCGGTCATGGTGGCATGCGAAGTCATGCCCAGAATCCGCTCCCGCAACTCAGCTTCAAAGCCGTTCATTACCGACAGTACGGTAATCAGCGCCGTGACACCCAAGGCGATCCCCAGCACAGAGGTTAAAGTGATAAAAGAAATAAACTGGGTGCGGCGCTTGGCCCGCGTATAACGCAGGCCGATATAAAAAATTAGAGGTTTAAACATGAATAGTAGGTTCTTGAAAGATCAGGGTTATTTTTTGCAAGTAGAGCAGATGCCGTAGAGATAAAGACTGTGATCAGTTAATTCGTATCCCAACCTAGCGGCAATTTCTTTTTGGCGCATTTCGATGACTTCATCGGTAAATTCTTCCACCTTCCCACACTTTAAGCACAGCAGATGATCGTGATGGCTTTCTGTGCTTAGTTCAAAAACGGAATTACCGCCTTCAAAATGATGCCGCGTAACAAGTCCTGCCGCCTCAAACTGGGTTAATACCCGGTAAACCGTCGCCAGCCCTATTTCCTGATTTTCACTGAGTAGAATCTTATAGACTTGTTCCGCCGACAAATGGCGTTCATCCGTTTGTTTTTCCAAGATTTCCAAAATCTTCAAACGCGGTGCGGTGATTTTTAAGCCGGCAGTTTTTAAATCGTGATTATCCAACATCAATCTCCGAGGGTGGCAGGTTTGGCATAGCTAACAAGTGCGCCATTGTAGCCGCTTTTAGCCATCAGGGGCATGACAGTTTTATAGGCTAATCCTGTCACATCCTGTATGATTTGGTTTTTTGTTGATCACTCAGCCTCATCATGAGAAAGCCGATTTTCCCTTTTAGCTTGCCCGGCAACCGCTCCCTACGTTATATGCTTATCGCTACCGCAAGTATGTCGTTCAGCGGCTGCACCACGATCTTAACTAACTTGCCGGGGGTGTATACCGTAGACGTACAGCAAGGCAATATGATCGATCAAGACATGGTCGATCAACTGCGTCCCAACATGACTAAACGCCAAGTGCTTTACATCATGGGCTCGCCAATGCTGACGGATTACTTCCACCAAAACCGATGGGATTTTATTTACTCAGAACAGTTGGATGGCGGCGAAAGAAAGCAAAAAAGGATCACCTTATTTTTCGAAAACGATCAAGTAGTTGGGATACAAGGCGATTATAGGCCCAGCGAATTGGCGGTCACCAAACCAACTCCAGAAACTACTATCGATGTTCCCAAACGCGATCTTGAAAAAACTCTCTGGGAAACCATTACTGGTTGGTTTGGCTTTGACGGCACTGACGACGATAGCACAACCGCGAAATCGCCAAAATCATCAGAAATACCTTCAGATAAATCAAATGCGGGAAATTTACCGCTGTAACAAAAACGATTTAGCCGCGCTTGTTTGTTTTCGCTCGTTGCCGTCTGGCATCTTTAGGATCGTTTAACAAAGGGCGGTAAATCTCTACCCGGTCGCCCGGAGCCAAGACCTGATCCATCTGACAGGGCTTGGCAAATAGCCCCACCGCCAGCTCTCCCATACCAAGTTCAGGAAATTTCCGCCTTAACCCGGAAGCACTAATTGCCTCGGCAACACTAGCGCCTGCAGCAAGACTTACAATCACTATTTCTTGCCTTTCAGGCGTGGCATAAGCTACTTCGACTTCAATCATTGCTATATAACTGCTTGGCTCGCTCGGTAAAAGAGCTGACCATGGTGTTACAAATTTGATGGAATACTGCGCCGAATGCCAAGTTCGCCAACAATCCGGACATTTCAAATTCCAAATCCAGGGAAATTTTGCTGGCATCTTCGCGTAGCGGCATAAAATTCCACACGCCCTCAAGACTTGTAAACGGGCCATTCAATAACGACACAGTAATTCGCCCGCCTGGATCAATAGTGTTCCGGGTTGAAAACGATTTCTTAAAGCCGCCTTTAGAGATTAGCAATTCGGCTTCAACCACATCGTCTTCCCGCTTTAGAATTCGGCTACCGCTACACCAAGGCAAAAATTTCGGGTACTGCTCAATATCGTTTACCAACTCAAACATACGTTGCGCAGAAAACTTGACCAGCGCGCTTTTTTGAACAAGCGTCATGACTACAGCACTCCAACCACATGTAAAAACACTAAAAACACTGCCGAGGGTGCGACATATTTAACTAACACCCTCCAGACTTTATAACCTTGAGACGGCATTGCCAGTTCTTGTGCGCTATGTTGCTGATGCATTATCCAGCCGGTAAATACGGCGATACAAAACCCACCGATCGGCAACATCAGATTCGCCGTTAAATAATCCAGTAATTGAAATATTGTCCGGTCGAATAGCTTAACGTCCGACCAAACATTGAAAGAGAATACAGTGCCCAAGCCCAACGCCCAGGCAATACCACCCGCCCACACACAGGCTTGCTGTCTAGTTATATTTCTATTCTCAACCAGCCAAGCAACCGCCGGTTCAATTAATGAAATGGATGAGGTTAATGCCGCCACCACCAACATCACAAAAAACAAGATGCCAAATAACCAGCCGCCGGTCATATTGCCGAATGCCAGCGGCAAGGTTTCAAAAATCAGCCCTGGGCCTGAACTGGCTTGCAGATTATTGGCAAACACAATCGGGAAAATAGCGATGCCTGCCAATAGCGCTACGACCGTGTCTGCACCGGCAACAAGCATAGAAGTTTTAGCGATCGAGATATTGTTAGGCAAATAGGCTCCGTAAACCATGATGGCTCCCATACCTAAACTTAAAGTAAAAAAGGCGTGGCCCATTGCAGTCAACACGGCATCAGCGGTTAACTTACTGAAATCCGGGGTGAATAAAAAACGCAGGCCTTCATTATAACTGCCGGTAGTCATTGCGTAGCCAACCAACAAGATAAGCAACACAAATAGACTCGGCATTAACAAGCGCACGGCTTTCTCCAAGCCATTATTAACGCCGCGATTAACAATCCACATGGTGGCAAACATGAACAAGCTGTGCCAAAAAATCAGCTGGATCGGACTGGCAACAAAATCACCGAATATCTGTTTAATCCCTGCGGCATCTTCGCCAGAGAAACTTCCCACAAAGGCTTTCAACACATACGCAGAAGCCCAACCGGCAATAACGCTGTAATACGAAAGAATCAAAAATCCAGCAACCACGCCCAGCCAGCCCAAATAATGCCAGTTGTGATCCGCGCCCGATTCTTCGGTTAATGTTTTAAGCGCATCAATCGGATTCTGCCGGGTATGCCGTCCCATCATGGTTTCAGCGATCATGATGGGAATACCGATCAACAATACACACAACAAATACACCAAAACAAACGCGCCGCCACCGTTTTCGCCGGTAATGTAGGGGAACTTCCAGATATTACCCAACCCGACTGCCGAGCCCGTGGCCGCTAAAATGAACGCCAACCGTGATGACCATTCATTATGTGTTTTCTGTATATTCATTATGCGAACGCCTGTTATCTGTAGTTTAAAAGCTCTAGGCTTTTCGAAAATCGGGTAAAATAACACAGTATCACCTCACGCCAGTCTAAAAAATCCAGCCCAACATCATGGCCGATAAAAAATCTAAAAAAAATAAAACCCAGCAAAACGGCACTATTGCTGTCAATCGCCAAGCGACTCATGAATATTTTATTGAGGAACGCTTTGAAGCCGGCATGGTATTAGAAGGCTGGGAAGTCAAAAGCTTAAGAGAAGGCAGAATACAGCTCAAAGAAAGCTATGTTGTCATCAAACGCGGTGAAGCGTGGCTATCCGGCGCACATATCTCTGCCCTGCTTTCGGCATCAACGCATGTCAACCCTGATGCCATACGTCAAAAAAAGCTGCTGCTGAATCGTCACGAGCTTAATAAATTAATCGGCGCAGTGGAGCGTAAAGGCTACACCATCATTCCGTTGTCGATGTACTGGAAAAACGGTCGCGCCAAGCTGGAAATTGGTCTCGCTAAAGGCAAGCAATTGCATGATAAACGCGCCACCGTCAAAGACCGCGACTGGCAACGCGAAAAAGCGCGAATTATGAAACACGCATAAATTCATCAACTTAAAAATATTTAATCATGTCACTCGCTGCCTTTATTGAAAAAGCCAAACACCAGCAACCGATCAGTTTCAATGAAACCATCGAAGTCATCACCGCGCACTACAATTACCAACCGACTGAATTCAGCAACGGCTTGGGCGAGGACGCTTTAATCAGCCCAGCCGGCACTAATGAGGGCTCATGCAAAATCTTTGCGTTCGCCCGACTGCATCAGTTGGATCAACAACAAACTTTAAACCTGTTTGGCGATTACTATCACGTTGACGTGTTAAACGATCCTAACGGCACCGGCCACCAAAACATCAGAAACTTTATGCGTGATGGTTGGCCCGGCATTCAGCTTAACGGCACAGCACTAACCGCAAAATAAGCGCCACATCAATTTAGTCGCCGTAAGCCGATGACAGTCGACTTTCTTATCATTGGTCAAGGGTTGGCCGGCAGTTTACTGGCTTGGGAACTGTTGCAGCGCGGCTGTAAAGTCTTAATAGTTGATAACAACCAGGAAAACGCCTCGCAAATTGCCGCCGGACTGATTAACCCAGTCACCGGCATGCGTTTGGTAAAAGCCTCTGAAATAGACACACTGTTACCGGTCACGACTTGCTGCTATGCAGAACTTACCGCATATTTTCAGCAACCTTTCTATATCGAAAAACCGATGCTGCGGATTTTGCGTAGCGAGAATGAAGCGACCTATCTTGAGCAACGCCTTGCCGACCCTAATTATCAAGATTATTTAGCGGCAATTGAACCTAGCGGTAGTTTTTCAACCTCATTCGGCTTAGTTCAGCAAAAGCACACCGGCTACTTATTAACTCAGCCGTTATTAACCTGTTTAAAAAGTTTTTTTATTGCCAACGACTGCTACCGGACAGCTGTTGTTGATTACGCAGACATTAAATTAGGTGCCATGCAAAGCTGGCAGAACATCACCGCCCAACACATTGTTTTTTGCGAAGGTTTCCAAGGAGCCAACAATCCATGGTTTTCCTGGCTACCTTTTAAACCGGTCAAAGGGGAAATTTTGACCTTAAGCCACCAAGCGGCCTTGCCCGATAAAATCCTTAACAATGGTCATTGGCTGATTCCAACAACTAACC
>JAQTQN010000234.1 GCA_028712225.1 Methylobacter sp. | reverse complement strand
ATGTATCCGGAGGCGGATATTCCTTGCGTGCAATTATCTTTGGTAAATAGTTTACAGCCCGACGCGCATATCGAAATTGGCAAGGCTTTAGCTGGATTGAGAAAAGAGAACGTTCTTATTATTGGCTCAGGATTTTCATTTCATAATCTCAACGCGTTTTTTGCGCCACCGACCGAAGCCAGCCAAGCCATGAATGAGTCGTTCGAACAATGGCTTATCGACACTTGTTCTAACAATGATCTGACTGAAAAGGAACGAGAGCAAAGGCTGAATAATTGGGATAAAGCGCCTGCTGCAAGATACTGCCATCCAAGAGCAGAGCACTTATTACCGCTGCATGTTTGCTATGGCGTCGCAGGCACAGCGGCAAAAAGAGTGTTTGAATTTGAAATATTGGGAAAAATGGCGAGCGCCTATCTTTGGTAGCGAGGCTTGTTATTGAGGCCATGTAGCCGCTGGTGTGACGATGCATAAATTGCGTTGAGGACGCCCACTCTCAAACATGACAATTCGATCGACAATGTCCTTAGCGCTGCTGCTGCCTATCGGACCGGCGGTGATACGACCTGTTGCCGCACTAACCAGATGCACGTAACTATTATGCGGCCCGCCGGCCAGGGTTGAGTTGATTAGCAGCTCAATTTTATTGCTTTCCCCTACTTTTACCGGAGCCGCACTGCCCGGGTTGCAAGCACCGAAAAAAATCAGCCCGTCTGGGGTTACCAGAGAGCTCAAAGTTTTTGTGAAGCGAAAGAACCGTTCTGGAAATATTTCAACAGCCGTTTTTTGCTCGAACAGCGGTTCCCGACAAATGAGCTCGCAGAGGTTAAGCCGGGATTCACGCAGGTCTATTGGGTTTACAGGGAGTTTATCCGGCGAGCAGTAACGTTGAAAACACTCGGAGTCCAAGGGCTGCACCTGTTTTTCCAAGCCCTTAAGCAGATGCCAGACATTGGTTGGTTCCATCTCTGCAAACTCTGACCAGTGGGAGGCCAAGTAGTCGTTAAACACGGGATTTTTATCGGGATCGTAGGTGATGGACAACACATTTTTGAGTCCCGGCTGCTCTTCGGAAAACAACAACAACTTGCTTTTGTTACCGGTTACCTGAAGGTCGTGCTCAAACAACGCATTGGTGAGTATCGGACCATCAAAACCGCCATGGCTGATGAAAATAACCCGATCAAAAGGCGGCGACTGCTGCGCCATTTGATCGACCTGCCGGTAATAATCCGTCCAGTTCCAAACATCCCGCAGTTTCTCAACCGTTGCATTAAACCGGTTGCGATAAAAGGCTTCCAGAGTGCGTGCCGGCTGTTCAGACCACCGTGGAGCCTCAGTCGAGTGCGGTTCCTTGCTCAGCAAAGGCACCAGCAGTACTCGTTTTGGCGGTTGTTGCAGCTTCAAGTCAGTAAAGCTGTTGTAAAACGACTGGCACGAGATTAGATGATTTGTATCACTGTAAACCTCAGCCGTACTCATCCACAGCAGCGACAACGTGACCAGAAACCGGATGTTTACGATATTCTTCAGAGTAAAACTCCATTTAAATAGGTTAGACCTTGTAGACTTAAACGTCTAAGTCGAGATCACTTTGTCAGGTATCGCGGAAAAGCTCAAGTCCTACGCGGTGCGGAACAGATAAGATCCGTTTCATAAAAACCAGGAAAGACAGATTCATTTGATTTTGTCGTACATAACTTTATGGCAAATAAGTATTTATACGAATTGTTTCTTTAATTTTTAGACCTGATAATAAAAAATCCGTATTTCTTCCAATCTTGTGAGGAAAGTAAATGCAAACTGGATTTCACTCAACAATTTCTACTAATACTGCCACCATTGATCCAGATGAATTTAGAAAAATGGTGTCAGAACTTGCGTACCTTAAAGCTGAAAAAAGAGGCTTTATTGCGGGACATGAATTGGAAGATTGGCTTGCAGCCGAGTGCGAGGTGAGAAATAACTGCTTTTATTGGCTTCAAGAAGAAGATTAATTTTGTTAGTCCACATTCTTTATAGATTTAATTATAAAGAACAAGAATCTCGCTATCGCTTGGAATCTGGTCAACATGCCAAATCGAACTAAACACTTTGCCATAGCTGGTTTATTAGCAATATTACTCGGCCTATTATCCGGCACGGCAGTAGCCGAGAACTTGCAACCTCCCCAGCAAGTCATACAAAGTGTTTCGGCCCAATTGCAGCAAAAACTAAAGGACAAAACCTTTACTAAGAATTTTGCTCAAGTGGTGCAATTTGTGAATGGCGTTATTGATCCTCATACGGATTTCGACAAAATTGCCCCATTAGTGCTGGGCAAACACTGGAGAACCGCAACAACTGCAGAGCAGCAGCGTTTTAAAGAGGAGTTTCAAACGCTGATAGTAAGGACATACTCCAGAGCATTTGTTGAATATAACGACTGGACAATACGCTTTTTGCCTCTTGACAGTTCCACTGAAGCAACCAAAGTCGTGGTAAAAACAGAAGTATTGCAGCCCCGTCAGCAGCCTGTTGAGGTCAACTACCGCATGTTCCTGAGCAAAGGCGAATGGGAAGTCTACGATATTGTGATTGCCGGTGTGAGTCTGGTGACTAATTATCGCTCAACTTTTAATGAAGAAATTCAAACCAAAGGTTCCATCAGTGCCGTTATTGATGCACTGGCTAAACGTAATATTGAAGCGCTTGCAGCAAAGAGTTCTTAAAATAACAAAACCAGTTAATTGAGGTCATTACACCCCAACCACTGTTTTATGAACGTTGAATTTAAAAAACGCCACGACTCTTAACGCCATGCTGGAGATTAACGTGATTCGATATTGCTTAAATTGTTTGTGCATTATTATTTTAGGCATCAGTTCCGCTTTTGCTGATAGTGGTGCTCGGCTTGATACCGATCGCGGCGCGATGCTTTACGATGATCACTGCATACAATGCCACACTCAGCAGGTACATTGGCAAGAGAAGAAGCTTGTTACCGACTGGAAAAGTCTAGTGGCTCAAGTGGATCGTTGGCAGCATACATCTGGGCTTGAATGGAGCAAGAATGACATTGAGGAAGTCAGTCGTTACTTAAACGACAAGTTCTATCATTATCCTTAAATTAGTCATCAACTAGATAAGGCAAAAAACCGGTAGTCGATTTAAGTTCCCCCTGACCGGCCTCATCATTTCTATCCGCCCTCATCTAAAGCCGCAGGCCTCGTCGTTTTACAAACACCAACCGCCTAACCTGCGTTGACAGCACCGCTGAGAGGACATAATTCATGACGACACCAAGATGTTTTCGACCTGATATTCACCCGGATATGGAACAAAAGCTTGATGGCTTAGTGAATTTAGCAACCGATTGCAGCTTTTCCTGGGCACACGGTGCGGATGAAATATGGAACGAATTAGACTCCGAGCTTTGGACGCAAACCCGCAATCCTTGGTTAGTACTGCAAGAAGTATCACGTGCCCGATTGGAAGAACTGACCAAAGATGACGTTTTCTGCGAAAAACTTCGAGCCATTGTGTCGGCGCACCGCCAATCCTTATCAGCACAACGCTGGTTTCAACAGAAACAAAACCTCAACCTGAATAAAATTGCCTATTTCAGTATGGAATTTGGGCTCAGCGAAGCGTTACCTATTTATTCCGGCGGACTTGGCTTGCTTGCAGGCGATCACCTGAAAGCAGCAAATGATCTGGGCTTGCCATTAGTAGGTGTCGGGCTGCTTTATCAAAACGGCTACTTTCGCCAGACTTTCGATGTCGACGGCAATCAAATTGCCCTTTATCCCTCCAGCAATACCAGTGATTTGCCCGTCAGTCCGGTACGGGGCACAAATGGCGAATGGTTGCGGGTGCATTTACAGACGCCCTCTAAATTATGGGTGCGTGTGTGGCAGGCGCAGATCGGCCGCATTAAGCTTTATCTACTCGATACCAACGACCCAATCAATCACCCCTTAGATCGTTGCATTACCACTGAATTATACGGAGGCGGCTCGGAACACCGATTATCCCAGGAAATTCTGCTCGGCATCGGCGGCTGGCGGGTTTTACAAGCCTTAGGCATCAGCCCTGATATTTGCCATTTAAACGAAGGCCATGCCGCACTATTGGTTCTGGAACGGGCCAGGGATT
>JAQTQN010000233.1 GCA_028712225.1 Methylobacter sp. | reverse complement strand
GAACCCAACTGGCGCAAAAACCGCACCGGCATTCGTCACACTTTGCCTGTAGCCGTGCAATCGTGGACTTATGAATCAGGCTCCTTGACTCAACGTCTGCGTAGCATTTATGGCAATAGCGTCGCCGTCAACGTTTTATTTAATCATTGGCAAGCCCCCTATTTAAGCGAGCGGCGCTTACTTAATCAGCCCGAGCATCGTTACTGCTTGATTCGTGAAGTCTTGCTGCATGCCAACGGCAAGCCTTTGATACTGGCCAGAACCATCATTCCCCGCGCCACCATTAAAGTCGCCCAAAGTAACCTGTCGCACTTAGGTAACCGGCCGTTGGGTGAAATCATTTTTTCTTATCCTAAACTGCAGCGCTTGGCGTTAAATATCAGCCTGGTTACCCCAGACACATGGAGCCGCCCCGCGGTCAGCCTGGGACAAATCAATCAACCCCTATGGGGAAGACGAACGGTGTACTCCATCGATCAAAGGCAAATGCTGGTCAGCGAATTCTTTATGCCGGGATTATTAGATACTTTCTGAGGTAGGCGCGAGCGTAAGCAGGAATGCGAGCGGTGCCTTATAAATCTAAGTGTTCCGTTTGTGGTCGTCTGCGTGAAGAGCCTGTCAAACGCTCTCCTGAGCTTATCCGAAGGGGGCATGGCAGAAACAGGTTATTCGAGACCTCCAATGCTATCCCCCTCAAGTGAGATGGTTTATTCAGTGCATCAATTAGTTAACCAAAACGTCCCGGCTTGCAGCTGTTCTGACTTGCCTGTTAGCGCTTGCTTACTTTGCTTATGTAACAGCACATACACTTTTCCGGCTGCCTTCCGCTCCGCCTCGCCCCATTGATCTATATTCCCGGCGCAATAGCTTTGGCGTAGATGTTTTTGGGTAAGTTCATCGTCAATCTTGGTTAAAGGAATGACTTTTTGCCAAGCGCCATCGGAGCTGCACAGAGTTTGCCGGGCTTGTTTACTGGCATCAAAAAACTGCTTGAGAGGCTGACTATGTTGATCCGCCCAACCTTGTTTGAATACAAATCCTAGATTGGCAACAGCTTCCTGAATGCCCAAGCCTTGTAAAATAGTGCGACCATCAATAATTGTTCGATAACCTTCAGCTTCGAGCCGGGCAGCAAAATGCCAATACGTAAGCGCTGCATCGATACGGCCTTGTTTGATTTGTTCATTAATCAGCGTCGGCGTGCTGAAGACTTTTTCAACGATTGAATCAATTTCAATGTCCTGCTGCTGACTCGCCAGCGTTTGCAGTAACAGCCAGTTTTTATCCAGCTCACCGCCTGCAATACCTAAGCGTTTACCTTTTAGATCAGACAATGAATGAATACCGCTATCGCTAGGTACTACCAGCGCACCGGAAGTATCCGCATAGGGATAAAAGGCAACATAAGAACCTTTCTCACGCTGCCCGGACACCCAGATCCAGTCGGAAACAATAATATCCACAGCACCGGACTCCAACGCGGCCTTCCCCGCATCAATGTTCGCAAGATGTTTAATTTCCAACTCAAAATCAGCTGGCTTGGCTTTTAACGCCTCCTGCAACACCGGCAGCTCCCACTCCACCGTACCGCCCGCCTGAACGCCGATACGGATAACGGTTTTTTCTACGGCAAGGCAATTCGCTGATAAAAGCAGACTCAGAAAAAAGAAATTCATTTTCATAACATCAATCCTTTTTATAAAAACTGTAAGCAATAAACGCGCTAGCCAGCGCAATTAACTGCCAAACGTAGCTGTCAAAATAGGCGGCAGATACTGCCGTCAGCGCTAGAAAAATCCCGCTAACACGATTGCGCCAACCGGTTTTAAGGCCATCCAAATACACCGTCAACGCCAGCACCAACAGCGTTATCAATCCGGTTTCTTCAACAAAAATACGGCCGGAACTTAGGAATGCATTAACGATAATTGCCGCGACCAATCCACCCAGCCAATGCAGCGCTGTATTGATTGATTGCGTTTTTTGCTCGGCGGCATCGTTTTCCAGCTGGTAATACTGCCTGGCAACGGCACCGGTGCCGAACAGCAGCACCATAAATAACCAGTAATAATGGCTGGCAACCGACGAAGTTGCGGTAATACCGATGCCTATGACAGACAACACGGTGTAAGCGATAAACGAATAATGATCGGAGAGTAAGTACTTAGTCATAGAGATTATTGGGATAAAAGTTTGTGACGATTTACAAAAAAAGACACGGGGAAATAGACCGTTGCCAGCAGCAGTAACGCCAATGAAGCCATGCGCCAGCGAACATCTACTTGGGACACCTGGCTTCTGGCAAGCTGGGCATTTTGCAAGGCTTGATAAAGGTTTTCAGTATCGCTTAGCCGCGTGTATGCCAGGCCGCACTGGGCGGCTAATTGTTGAAGATAGGGTTCCTGCAATGCGGTTAAATGCTCGCTACCGCTGGTCGCCGCACTGCCGAACGGCGCATTGCGCGCGTTGTAGCCTTCAATCGAGGCGGGATCAAGATTGGATTCACCGAATGACGTCCGATGCGGCACATCCTCGGCATTATAAAAACCGGTTTGTTTGCCGTTGCTGTCAAATTTTGGGATAGGTACTGCTTGCAGGCCTCCGGTACCAACAACCAAGCCTTTCACTTTGCCGACAACCGCAGAAAAGTCCGGCTGGTATTTAGGGTTGATAGGCGGTGCTTCCTGTCCATCGGTGATAAAAACAATCGCGCTGTCATTTTTCTGCAGCATCTCCAGCGTACTGAACAGGCCTTTGCTGATGTTGCTGTCCGCCGCCCAGGCCATGCGCCAATCAATGGCATTTATGGCACTGTCGATTTCACCGAAAGCAGAACACACTTCCAGCGGCTCAAAAAGCAACGTCGATCGCCTTTCGGTAAACAGCCCCAAACCCACTTTGGATTGACAAGGCAATTTAGCCAACAATTGACGCAAGCTTTGCTTAACCGTTTCCAAACGACTCACCGCTTGGTCGTCCTGCTGATAATCGGTGGCATTCATGCTGCGGGTGATATCGACGATAAAGGTCAGGTTGTAGACCGGGCTTTTTTGTTCACTACTGGGAAACATGAACAAAGCTGTCATCGCTGCTAAAGCCAGGATCAGGGCGATGCTACGGTAATCAGTTAATATTTTCTTGACCTTCATTACGGCAAGCCCCGCGGAAATCCCGGCACGGTCGTCCACAACTGAGTGGCCTGTTTTTTGGGGTCGTCTTCATTGCCGCTGTTGATACGGTCCATTTCCGGCAACAAGCGCATCGCCACTTCCAGGTTATATTTGCTGTCCCAATCCTGGCTGTTTAGCGCCAACGCCTGCCGATAGGCCTGCTTGGCCAGATCGACCAGCGGCAATGCCTCATTCATTTTCATGGTTTCGACATGGTTCATCGCTTGTTCCAGGTAGAGATTACCCAGGTTGTAACGCACTTTAGCCCTGAAGGCTTGATCGCCCTGCTCCATTATCAAACTCAAGGTCGACAAGGCTTCGTCGTAGCGGTGTTTTTGCTTGAGATACAAGGCCCGCGCCAAGCGTAATTCCGGCTTGCCACTGATGACTTTACTGACATCGACATCCTTGCCGGCAACCAACTGTTCAATCAGTTCATTATCGCTATGAACACTCAGCAGCGCGCCCGCATTAAATAACAATGCGCAGATACTTAAAGCTAAAGCCACCCAAATTAGGCTGTGCCGGATACTGAGCAAACTCATAATCTGATCTCGAAAAACTTAACGCCCAGCAACAAGGCCAACAAGCCCATTGCCAAGCCGTAACACTGATTAGACAAATCCTGCTTGGTAATACGTTCCAGATAATGCAGGGGCAGATTTTCCAGATGATTGATGTCGGCGATGGCTCGCTGCAAGGTATCCGGACTTTCTGCTTCGTAGGCTTGATACGGCACGCCCAGGCTGGAAAAGAACTGGTGCAGATAACGCTCAGGCATGGCTTGAGCATTATCATCCCTAGGATCTTCGGCAACCGAATGAATGCCGGGGCTGTTGGCGGTGCGCAAAAACAGCCAGTACAACCGGACTTGCTTTTGCTTAACCCAGACGCGCAATTTTTGCTCGCTATCCCGGTCAATCGCCGCCGCGCCGTCGGACACCAGCACAATAATGCGCGAACCGGTCA
>JAQTQN010000232.1 GCA_028712225.1 Methylobacter sp. | reverse complement strand
AAAGCCGGATGGGATAATAATTATTTACTTCGCATCCTTGGGTAATTTAAGCGTGATTACCTTGGTATTGCATGTGGTTTTTTGGGGGCTTTCGGTAAAAATTGAGCACAAAAAAGGCGGCTTTTAAGCCGCCTTTTTTGTGCTGCTAACGTCACTAATTACATAGCAAAACCATTTTTCTTTTTGCCGATGGCTAACACGCCCATCATACCGGAAAGAAATATCCAAACGGCGCCTGGCACCGGAACTTGAGATACGGTGATAGTGTTGCCGTTAACAGAAAAATTTAATGCATCTGAGCTGAATGTGACACGGTAGTCAGCATGATCAAGGATTGGGGTAACGAAACCCGATGGCGCTGAGAAGTTGTCTCCACCATTGATACCTGCCGCCGCTTCAGCCGGGCTCAAGGTGTAATCCGCCACAAGAAAAAGATAGTCGCCTGCAGCAGCGGCTACTCCGTACCAAGGATCGCGCCGAAAATGTACCGAGCCGTCAGTAGAGGCTTCCGATTGCAAGTGCGTGGTGGTTACTATAGGACTGGTAGCTGCCGTATAACCATTATAGTAAGTGTTGCCGGGGCTATTGCAGTTGTTGGCGACATCGTCACAACGCACGATTGCATCGGTTGCATCCAGGTGGCCGTCATCGTGATAAAAATGGGTATCCGGGTCAAGCCAAGTGAGTTCGCCATCGCCATTTATATCGGATGTGGAATATCCTACAGTGGCTATATTGCTCTGTGATGCCTCATAAGCAGCCACGTCGACAGTGAAGTTACCAGCTGTCAATACATTGAGCTTCCAAGTATCGAAAGTAGTTCCTAAAAGAGGCCCCGAGGTTAGTTTATTGAGTGTTCCTGAAACCACTACGGTATTAGCCTGAACATTTGATATTGGTGCCACTGCCATTAGCGACAAACTTACCGCTAACACGGACTGTTTTAACCTGAATGATGTTTGCATATTTGCTTCCTTTTTTAATTTTCATGAGAACCTGATTAGATTCAGCCAATTAAAAGCAAGTATTGCGCCAACATCTTAAGCAATAAGATAAACCCTGATTAAATCAGGTTTTATCTGGGCTACAAAGGATTTTTGGTCTCATTTACCGGTAAGTTCTGGTGTTGTAAAACAAAAAAATCAGTTAAATAACATAGTTTAATTACACGGGCTTGTGGTTTTGCAACGATGGGTCGGAATCTTTAGTCATTAAAAAACCCGCTGCATTTAATCAATGCAGCGGGTTTTGGGTTAGACGATTTACAAACTCAGAAAAGTTTAGCCAAACGTCTTACTTGAATATTAATCTTCCAATTGCTGAATGCCATCCAAATACCATTTAGGCTGAATGCTATTTTTAGGTTTAATGAAATGCCACACTTCTCTAACTTGCTCGGCACGGGCGTTCGTATCTTCACGCATATAGCTATCAAACATAACGGTCGCCTCAAGGTCTGAGCCGACTTCTCTCACCTCCAGCAATTCCGCTTCCAGTTTAAGAACTTCGGTATGGTTTTCAGTGTTCGATGCTTTGATTTGATCTTGAATTTCTGCAAACACTTTATCAGTACATAAGCTTCTGATTTCAGCAAGGTCGCGCTCATCCCAGGCTTTCTGCAGAGTACCGAAAGCAATCTTGGCACCGGCCAAAAACGCTTGTTGGTCAAATCCTGCGGGTACTGAAGCGACATTTTGCGGTGCAAATTGCTCGCCACCTGACGTTGGCGCAGGCTTATTTTTGTTAAACAGCACATCAGTATTGAAGCCAGATGAGCCGGTTTGTGAGGGTTGCTCGTGATTGGCAACAACGTCGTCATGACCATTATGTGTAGTGCGTTGATAAGCGGGTTGAGCAGCGCCTGCCTGTTTACGTACAAATAGTTTGTAAAGCAAGAATGCGATGCCGCCAAAAATCAGAATGTCCATAAAGTTGATACCGCTAAATCCGTGACCTCCTAACATTGAACCCAATAAGCCACCCAATGCTAAACCGCCCAGCATGCCCATCAGGCCACCACGATTCGCCCAGCCTGGCTTGTTAGCTTGAGCAGGTTGAGCTGCTGGTTGCTGCTGAGTGGGGCGAGAGGCTGGCGCGGCAGGGCGTTGGTAAGGTGTACTGTACGATGAACGACTGCCGAATGAACTGCCGCCACCAAAGCGCTTGGCATCGGCGTCAGATATGCTGCCCAGGGCCAAGGACAACGTTATCAACAAGAATGCGATAATTCCGGTTTGTTTTTTCATATTGCTCACTGTAGTTAAGTTAAACATTAAAGCTGCCGTTAAGATTGGGGGTAACCATGCAATCTTTCAAGTTGTTATTTGCATTTTAATGACATAGCATTGTTACCATGTTTTTGATATTACGCAAATCCCTGGTTACTTTTTTGCTTGTGTTGCAGTTTTTTGCACCCTTGGTGCATGCGCATGTCAACGAACAAGACCACGCTTATTCAAACAAAAACCTGACTGTAATTCATCTACCCGGATTCGAGATTTACGAGGCTAATCAGCGCCAACTCGAGTTGCAAGCAATTGCCACCCCCCTTAGTTTACAAGATATTGTTATCGGCGTTGACACTGGCATTAAGAATGTAACCAGCGATATTGATACTGACAACAGTTATTTTCTGCTGCCACAAGCCTTAAGCTTCAACGCAACCTATTCCCCTTTTGACAGCAACTTCTCTCCACACAACGAGCAGTTTGTCAGTTATTTATTCTGCACCGCCCATTCCCCGCGAGCGCCTCCCGCTCGGTAATCCCCACATAATTTCAATTCTATTTGGTGTAATTTATTACCTAAATAGAGCACCTGTTTTAAGTATTTACGCGGTCTTCAGCCGCATCGAGCTTACTAATGTTTTTGCTAAACCTTTATAGAAGGTGTTTGCCGGTATTTGTACTGTCGACATCACTGGGGTTTGCTGATGCCTCGCATACTGTCGAGCATCACGACCCCATTGAAATTGATAGCAGCTTAAGCCTGCCAAAACTTGTTGATTTAACGATGGAAAAAACGCCGGATGCCAGCTGGTTAACTGCGCTTGAGCAAGAGGCTAAAACCATTGCCGAGCGCGGCCAAAGCTGGATAGCAGGCGCACCGCTAGCAGGCTTGCGATTTCAAGAAGCTACCAGCGGCACCCTGCATTATCTGGATGCAACTATCGACATACCGTTATGGAATATTGGTCAGCGTGATGCGCAACAAAGCTTAGGTTTACAAGCGCAAGCCAGTGCCGAAACCCAAGTTCTAGCTACAAAATTGCGCGTTGCCGGATTAATCAGAGCGGCCTTGTGGGATATGGAGCTACAAAAAATCCGCTATGAGCAAGTGCAAACCGACGTTGCTACATTTGAAGAATTGCATAAAAAAATCGGCAAACAAGTCGAACTGGGCGATTTACCCCGTGCCGATTTACTATTGGCAAAAACCGAACTACTGCAAAAACGGTCATTACTTGTTCAAGCAGAAGCAGAATTGATGCATGCCCGCAAACGCTATTCCAGCATCACGCAAACCACTAAGATGCCAGCCAATTATCAAGAAAACCTTGCGGCCTTAAAGGAAATCAGCGAACACCATCCGATCTTGGTGGCAATTAATAATCAAATTGAGCGCAAGCAAGGCGAGCTCAACGCCTTAAAATTAGTCGGCTCAGGACAAACCAATCTTGCCATCGGCGTCAACAGTGATCGCCCGAGTGACAATGATCCCCGCAGTAATAAAACGGAAAGTTTTAATATCGGCGTTGTAGTGCCGTTTGGCGGCAGTGCCCACACCAATCCGCAAGTCGCGGCTATTAATGTCGACTTAAATAAGCTGATCTCAGAGCGCGAACAACTATTTCGCGACCTGGAACAGGCTCACCACGAAGCCGAACACAATCTGGAAGTTAATCAAGCAGAACTGACCATTGCCAATGACTTAAAACAAGCCGCTGAGGAGCATCTAAATATGACTCAGTTAAGCTATTCGGTAGGTGAAATCAATCTGCTGGATCTATTAAAAATTCAGGCCCGGACCCAACAAGCCGTTCTCAACGCCAAAGAACGTGCGGTGATGTTACAGCGCGACCAGGCTTTTTATAATCAGGCAGTGGGAGTTTTGCCATGAATCTAATGACTTTATCAAAAATGCAACTTCGCAATACGCTG
>JAQTQN010000036.1:10721-17718 GCA_028712225.1 Methylobacter sp. | reverse complement strand
TATAAATACCTGGAGTGGCCGGATAGCCTACGCCTTGGGGGGAAATGGGCGTAGCTTCAGAAATAATCAACCCGGCTGAGGCGCGTTGGCCGTAGTAAGTTGCCATGAGTGGGGTAGGGATGCCGTTTGGCGCACGCATGCGCGTGAGCGGTGCCATGATGACTCTATTGGGGAGTTGATAAGGACCAAGTTGAATGGGGCTGAGTAGTTGTGTGCTCATGTGCTGCCTATGTGTGGTTATAAGTGACTGTTAGCTTGATAAACGTTGTTGCCAGTCGGCGATTTTTATTTTTAAGCTATCAATATCAAGGGTGGTTAACTGGCGTTGTTTTAGCAGGCGTTTGCCTGCCACCCAAACGTCAGTGACTTGTTGCCGGTTGGCGGCATAAACGACTTGTGAAACCGGGCAGAACAGCGGCTGGGTTTCCAGTTGTGATAAATCAATGGCGATTACATCGGCGGCTTTGCCGACGCTAAGCGAACCTATTTCGTCGGCTAATCCCAATGCCTTAGCACCGTTAATAGTCGCCATGCGCAACGCGGTCATTGCCGGAATGGCGCTGGCATCACCCGCAACCGCTTTACCGAGCAGTGCCGCTGTGCGCAGTTCGCCGAGCATATCCAGGTCATTATTACTGGCTGCGCCGTCAGTACCTAAAGCGACATTAATACCGGCGGCTAGACACTTTGCGATGGGCGCAAAACCGCTGGCCAGTTTCAGGTTAGATTCCGGGCAATGCACGATATGGGCGCCCACTTCGGCAAACAGGTTAATTTCAGCATCGTTCAGCTGCGTCATATGCACGGCAATAAATGAAGGGTTGATCAGACCTAGGCCATGTAAGCGTTCTATTGGCCGTTTGCCGGTTTGTTGCTGGGCTGAGTCTACTTCAAATTGGCTTTCATGAACGTGCATGTGAATGGGCAGTTCCAGCTCATCGGCAATAGTGCGGATCTTTTGCAAAGGCTCGTCAGAAATCGTGTAGGGAGCATGCGGGGCAAACGCAGTGGTGATTAGAGGATGATGGCGGAGTTGCTCATGCAAAACCAAGCCTTTTTCAATGTAATCATCGCTGTTTTGTGCCCACACGGTCGGAAAATCAATAGCAATTAAACCAACGCAGGCGCGAATGCCATGGTGTATAGCTTGTTGGGCGGTGATGTCCGGGAAAAAATACATATCATTAAAGCAGGTGGTGCCGCCCCTGATCATTTCCGCAATGGCTAAATCGGTGCCGTCTTTTACAAAGGCTTCGCCGACCCATTTACTCTCCAATGGCCAGATATGGTTTTGCAACCAGTCCATCAATGGTAAATCATCGGCAATGCCGCGCATTAAGGTCATGGCCGCATGAGTGTGACTGTTGATAAACCCCGGTAACAACGCGTGCTCTTGCAGGTTTTCAGTGTTGGTGGCTTGATATTTTTGCTTGGCCGCTTCGCTGGGCAGTAAATCAATAATCCGGCCGCTATCTATTACCAAACTGTGGTGTTCTAAGGTGTCGGATGCGGGTTCCACGGGTATAATCCAGCGAGCATGAATGAGGGTATCGACTTGCATAAGGTTCCTGTGTAAGTGTTTGCTGTAGCCTAATTTTTGATTGATCATGCTTGCGGGTAAGCGCTCGGCAAGCGCTGGATTATAACTTTTACCCCGGATATTTGAATAAATGACTGAACAAAACTCGCTCACAGTACAAGCCTTGCAATGGACTGGCACAAGCTTAAAAGTCTTGGATCAGCGCAAATTGCCTGAACAAATTATTTACGATGAATACACTGACGCAGCAGGTGTGACCGAAGCGATTGCCTCAATGCGCGTGCGTGGCGCCCCGGCGATAGGGATTGCGGCGGCTTACGGCGTAGTGCTTTCGGTTATCGAGCATTACGCAAGCTCCAGTCACTGGCGTCAGCAAGTAAACGCAGATGTCGAGATGCTGGCGCAATCGAGGCCGACGGCGGTTAATTTATTTTGGGCATTGGCACAAATGACCGAAACGCTAAATCATGAACATGATGATCCGGTGACAGCCGCTACATCTTGTGCAGAAAAAATCCATGCCGATGATATTGCCGCTAACCTGGCGATGGGTGAGCTAGGCGCTGATCTATTAAGTGATGTTAAAGGCGTGTTAACCCATTGCAACACCGGCGCACTGGCTACCGGTGGTCATGGTACGGCGTTGGGCGTGATTCGCAGTAGTTATCGTCGAAACCCGATAAAAGTCTATGCCGGAGAAACCCGGCCCTGGCTGCAAGGGGTGCGCTTAACGGTTTGGGAGCTGGCGCAAGATAACATTCCGGTAACGTTGATTGCCGATTCCGCCGCGGCTTGGCTGATGAAAACCGGCGCGGTGGAGTGGGTGATAGTCGGCGCTGATCGTATTGCCGCCAATGGGGATACCGCTAACAAGATCGGCACCTATTCGCTAGCTGTCTTGGCCAAACGTCATGGCGTTAAAGTAATGGTGGTGGCACCTACCTCCACCATAGATTGGAATATGGCGACCGGCGAGCACATCGAGATCGAACAACGCCAGCAAAGCGAACTGCTACCTGAGTGTTATAACCAATACCAAGGCGTGGTTAGCGCTTGGAATCCGGTATTCGATGTTACTCCCGCCGAGTTAATTGATGCAATTGTTACCGAGCGCGGCGTGGTGCTGAATCCAGCTGCACATGGCGTAGGGGGCTTAAAACATGCAATTTGATAAAAAAGGCAACAACCCAGTATTGGCCGTGAGTTGTTTACTCAAAGGCGTCAAATTATTAGCCCATCCGGGCTTACGCCAATTTCTGATTATTCCGGTGTTAATTAACGTGCTTCTGTATAGCATCATGCTGTTTTTGGGGTATCACTACGTTGGCGAGCTGATTGAACAATTTATTCCCAGTTGGTTGCAGTGGTTAAGTTGGGTGCTGTGGCCGTTGTTTTTTATCAGTTTTTTTATTGTCGGTTTTTTTACGTTTACCGTGCTTGCAAACATCTTGTCGGCGCCTTTTTACGGCAAGCTGGCGGCAAAAACGTTAGCTATTACTGGCGGTCAAACGGTTGATGTGATTGAACAACCCGTCACTAAAGTCGTTAGCGCCGAGTTAAGGCGTGCCGGTTATTTTGTGAGTCGTGCATTGCCATTATTGATAGTGTCGATTATTCCGGGCGTTAATTTACTGGCGCCGTTTTTATGGGTTTTTTTTGGTGCCTGGGGCGTGGCGTTGGAGTATTTAGCCTATCCGTTGGAAAACGAAGGCGTTTTGTTTGGTGAGCAACGGCAACTCGTTAAGGGGGTAAAGCTGGGGGCATTAAGTTTTGGCGGTCTGGTCGCGCTTGGATTGACCTTGCCAGTGGTAAACATCATCGTAGCGCCAGCGGCAGTCATAGCGGCAACATTGTATGTGCATGAACTTAGTCGCGAGTAAGGCAATATTAAGGCTTTGCGCTCATTCTTTTTGGAGAGTGAGGATACGTTGGCAATTTGGTCCTATAGTAAGCTTTACTTAAAAGGTTTAGCGTAGTTATAAACAGATTATTTGATTATATGGTTAAAGATGAAAATGATTTGGCGAATTGGTGTTCAGCATGATTTTCAATATGCTTCGGTTTTTGTTTTCGAATAGCTATGGAATGTTGCTTGATACCTATTCTAAGAGGTTAAAAACACAGACTATTGAAGGTGTGCATCAATCAGCATTGAGTTATCTGATAGCTGTTGAAGACCGTCGGTATATGTCTCATTGCGGGGTTGATGTTCTTGGGATATTTCGAGCTATTGTACGAATAATTTTTTTCGGGAGAATAGAAGGGGCTAGCACTATTGAACAACAATTAGTGAGGGTGCTGACTAATAAGTATGAAAGAACTATATCAAGGAAGATGCTGGAAATTATTTTGGCAATGTTAATGTCTCGAGAAAAATCAAAGGACGAAATGGCGCGTTTTTATTTGAGTATCGCCTACTACGGTTGGGAAATGAGCGGATACAATGAGGCTTGTCGTCGAGTTTGCTTGAATCTTCATGAACCGCTTCCACATGAGCTTGCATCCATTGTCGCTCGTTTACGATATCCTGAGGCAAAAGTAGCATCGAGAAGACGACTTTCTCAGATTAATAATAGAGCTAATTATGCAATGCAATTATCATTGAACAAATCTTATTTTGGACTGAAAGGACGGGTAAATGGAACCATTTAATATTACAAATTTAGGTCCCGAAGCCTATAAGAGGTATCCATCCCCGCTTACCTTCTTAGACTCGATTAGTGATTTATCACATGATGAAATGGCCCCTTATTTGAGGCTGCATTTATTCGAAGGCGCCCCATATTTTCTTCGCGATAAACCGTTAGTCTATGAAATGGGTAGGGAATGGTTGTCATGTAAATTGAATGTCTTACCGAGAGATATTCTGGTTATTGGTTCCAGTAGTATTGGGTTTTCTATGGCACCGCCCCCAGACTTTGGGCGTTTCTATACTGAAAAGTCTGATATTGATCTTGCGATAATTTCCAATGGCTTGTTTGAGAGATTGGTGAACGTGTTCTTACAGTGGAAAAGTGATTATGAGGACGGGATTAAAATTCCGAAACAAGCAGAAGTTAAATATTGGAATGCGAATAAAGTAAATGTCGTAAAAAATATTGAACGTGGCTTTATAGATACATACAAAATTCCGAATCAATACGAGCAAAGTAGCAGAGTTAATGATTCGTTATGGCAACTTGGGGAGAAAATCCAATTAACAATAGGTCAAGTTTCAAAGGTAAGGGTTAGCTTAAGAGTTTATAGAGATTGGCAGTCATTTTTTAGGCAGTTTAAAATTAACGTTGATAGCTCTATAAGCAAAATTGACGATAATCACCGTGCTTTATTAGCATTAAATATCCATGCCAATTAAGCATTAGTAATGTTGGGCAATTATTTTGATTTAGCTAACTAATAAAAAGCATTTTTGTATCCTTTCCTCTAAAAAATGGTGTAGAAAAAGACTGGATCAAGCAATATGTCGATACACGCCACGAATGGCTATCTCAACACAGCAAGAAAATTTTGCAGGGTACGATTTATCGAACGCAATGTTTTAAAAATGAGATTGCCCGAGACAATTGGACCTTAGCTAAAATTCCTATTGTTGCTAATGGTGTGAATGTGATTGATTGATTTTTAAGACATTACCCGGATTCACTGCCGGGTACTTAATGACCCAGGGGATAAAATCATGGATATGCAAAAACAAGAACCCATTGACCAAGCCAAAAGCATTCTTAAAGGGGCCGCCGCAACGTCAGGCGAGATGTTGTTACTGGGGAATCAATTAGTTGATGTTAATGAGTTTTCCTGGGCCAGAAAGCTTTTGGATCTGGCCGTCAAACAAGGCATAGACAATCAGCAACTTAATCAGGATGTTGCACAGACACGAGCAAAGGCAACCTTTAACGATAATCAACTCAATCGTGAATTGGCATTGGATTTAGCTCGGGATATTCTGGATGCGGCATTTAATCTAAACACAACAAGAAATCAAAAAACCTTGCAGTTGGCCGGGGCCATCAGTCAAAGAAAATGGGAAGTGACTGGTGTCATCGTCAATCTTGAGCAAGCGTTTAATTATTTTCACCGCGGTTATCAATTAGGTGTAGCGACTGATGACGGTTTAACTGCAATTAATGCGGCTTTTGTGTTGGACTTGCTGGCATCACTTGAACAGGAACGTTGGGGGGCGGCCAATACGATTTATGCGCGTCGTAATGATGCGCAAGATATTAGAACAGCGGTAATCGACCATTTAGCCGAAAAACTTAAACCGCTGTTACAAAGTCAGCCCGATAAAAATGACTTGCCTGTTATCGCAAGGCTTGCGGAAGCTTATTTTGGCGTGGAGCGTTATCAAGATGCAGGTATTTGGTTGGCAAAAATCAGCCAAATCAATGAACTTGCTGATTGGGAAATAGCTGATATTGCCAGGCGATTGATTTATTTGCTTAAAAATCAAACTGATCCTGATACTTCTGATGAGGCGTTTGAAAATACGCCGGGCTGGCAAGTGTTGTATGAGTTTATTGGTGATAAAGCCCATGCTTTACGCTCAATGTTTCGAGGTAAAGTCGGTTTGGCGCTGTCCGGAGGCGGTTTCCGAGCGTCGCTATATCACCTGGGAGTGTTCGCCAAGCTGGCTGAGTTGGACATGCTAAGACACATTGAAGTGTTGTCTTGCGTTTCCGGGGGCTCAATTGTCGGTGCCCATTATTATTTGGAACTTAGGCGGTTGCTGCAGCAGGAAGATAAAAAAGACGCTCAGATTAATCGTGAGGACTACATCAACCTTGTGCAAGTCATGGCAGATGATTTTCTGGCGGGTGTGCAAGAAAATCCCCGAGTCAGGTTAATGGCAAATCCATTAACAAATCTCAAAATGATATTTTCACCAACCTATACGCGCACGCGACGGATAGGTGAATTATATGAAGAGCTTATTTACAGTCGGATTAAAGATAATGAAGGCTCGGAAAAACGTTGGCTAAACCAGTTGTACATCTACCCGGAAGGCAATAAGACGTTTTTCCCCCGGCGAGATAATTGGGCAAGGCTCAATAAAGTGCCTGAGCTGATACTTAATGCCACCACGCTGAATAGCGGACATAACTGGCAATTTACCGCGTCCTGGATGGGTGAGTCGCCGGCGACAATTGACACGGATGTTGACAGTAATGATCGTTATCGCCGCACCGATTACGAAGAAGCCCCAGAGCCATTTAAAGCGGTACGGTTAGGCAGCGCCGTTGGGGCATCATCGTGCGTACCGGGATTGTTTGAACCGTTGATACTTTCAGGACTGTACAAAGATACGACGATACGGCTGGTCGATGGCGGCGTGCATGATAATCAGGGCGTTGCCAGTTTATTGGAACAAGATTGTACGGTCATCATTTCCAGCGATGCTACGGGGCAATTGAATACTGAAAATGATCCGGGAGGTGGTGTCGTCAAACCTTTGCTGCG
>JAQTQN010000036.1:0-10621 GCA_028712225.1 Methylobacter sp. | reverse complement strand
TGTATAACGTCCTTTATCAATTTGGCAATGGCATTACTATCAACATGATCT
The DNA here is from genome assembly GCA_028712225.1 of Methylobacter sp. GTDB lineage: Bacteria > Pseudomonadota > Gammaproteobacteria > Methylococcales > Methylomonadaceae > JABFRC01. The sequence goes on along the minus strand of JAQTQN010000036.1, from coordinate 10,570 downwards.
TGTGGTCTATCGCCATTTTGTTGATAGGCAATATCATCGCTGCAAAAATCGGCAGTAAAGAAGCGAGATTATTCAGTGGTTTGGTTGATTACCGTGAATTGCCAAGACGATTTTTAATAGGGACCACTGTTGGTTTATTTGGTTGGATAATCGCCTTTATCCATTTACGCGTATTTGATCGATTATTTAAATCGCTTGGGAAAGTGACGGAATAATAATCCGTAGTTATGTCTATAAATGCTCACTATGATCGTTAATCTTTGATTTCGTTCGTAGTGAGTCCTTTGAGGCTCCGCTCCGGAGAGCCTTGGCGAAGTATTGAAACGGCTGTTTGCTTTTTGCCACAGATCTAAACTGATAAGGTTGCCTTTAATAGCACTTTGCCGAATAATGCCGCCCAGTACAGCTCTTAGTCGATATATCCATATCTCCTGAATATACTCACTGTCACGCTCCCTCTTTATAATGTTACCGAAAAAACCAATCTAAACAGGATCTTACCTTATGAAGTTAACCCGGAAAATTTTGAAAAATACAGCGCTATTGTGTGTGGTGGCTGGACTTACGGCCTGCGGTGGCAAGGAAGAACGCAAAGCCAAATACATGGAAGAAGGCAAAGAGCTGTTTGCCGCCGGCAATTTTCAAAAAGCCAGTCTTGCATTTAAAAACGTCTTACAGATTGACCCTAAAGATGTTGAAAGTCGTTATCAAATGGCGGAGGCGCTAAGCAAACTTGGCGATATTCAAGGTGCCGTTGGGCATTATCAAGCTGTCATTGGTCTTGATCCCAAGCATGTGATGTCACGGGTGCGCATGGGGCAAATTTTCTTGTTAGTAAAGAACGTTCCTGAAGCCGAAAAACTGACTAAAGAAGCTCTTGCAATAGATCCTAATAATGTTGAAGCGATTGTTTTGTTGGGGGGGATTCAAGCTTCTCAAGGCAATAAGGACGGTGCCAAGGCTCAGGCTGAATTAGCGTTACAAAAAAAGCCCAATGATATTGCCGCAACCTTGCTAAAAGCTTCATTGATTGCCAGTGACAACAAGTTACCGGAAGCTATTGTTTTATTGGAGGAAAACAGCAAACAAAATCCGGAGAAGATTGAACCCCTGTTGATGCTGGTTAATATGCACATTCAAACCAAGGCGTTTGATAAAGCGGAAGAAACATTGAATTCGATAGTGAAAATAGCGCCTAAAGAATTGGAAAATCGCAAACGTTTAGCGCTGTTTCAAGTGGCTAATAATCAGTTAGATAAAGCTGAAGCCGTGCTTCGTACAGCAATCACCGATTTACCTGAAAATGAACAAGCCGGCATTTTGTTGATAGATTTTTTAGTCACTAAGCGTAGTCCGGAAGTGGCCATGACCGAGCTCAATAAGATGATTGAGCAAAAGCCTAAAGATTATGCTTTGCGTTTCAAGCTTGTTGAAATGCAAATGGCGCAAAAACAGCTTGATAAAGTTGAGCAAACTCTAAAAACAGTGGTCGAGCTTGATAAGGTCGGACCACAAGCGATTATTGCTCGTGACAAGTTAGCTCGTTTGTATGCCGGAACCAATCGTATTGATGAGTCTAAAGCGATGGTTGCTGAAGTACTTAAAGAAAATCCTCGAGATATTGAAGCGCTGACTTTACGCGGTGAGTTTGCGTTGGCTGACAAGAAATTTCCCGAAGCCATTGGTGATTTCCGGTCTGTGCTTGTTGATCAACCGCAAAATACACGGGTATTAAAATTGCTCAGTGCGGCGCATTTGGCAAATAAGGATGAAAATCTAGCCCGTGAAAATATGGAAAAAGTGATTGCGATAGATCCTAAAGATGAGGCGGCACGCCTTGATTTAGTTAGATTGTTTATGCAGGCGGGTAACAAAGATAGGGCAATTCAGCAGCTTAACGATATGCTGAAGGTTGAGCCAAAAAGCAAAAACAGCTTGGAAACACTGTTAAAAATATACTTGGAGCAAAAACAGTGGGGGCAAGCCCAACAAGTCGCTAAGCAGGTCGAAGAAACGTTCCCCGAGGAAGCAACTGGCGCCTATTTATCAGCAATAGCCTATCAAGCCGAAGGCCAGCTTGAAAAAAGTATCCCGCGTTTTGAGCAAGCATTGGCTAAACAACCTGAAACTGTTGAGCCATTAGTGCAGCTTGTTAAAAGTTATTTAGGATTGAAACAACCTGATAAAGCCATAAAAAAACTTAACGAAGTAATCAAATCACAACCTAAAAATTTTGTTGCTTATAATTTATTGGGCAGTGTTTACGGCAATGAGAAAAAACTGGATGAGGCGACCAAGGCATACAGCAAAGCCATAGAACTCAAACCTGATTGGCCAAATCCTTATCGTAATCTGGCATTGATTTATTACGTGCAAAAGAACAAGGATGGGGCGATCAAGTTACTCAATACCGGTATTGAAAAAACCAAGGGTGCGTCGGAGTTGATCACTGACTTAGCGATGATTTATCAAAAAGACGGCGAGCAACAAAAAATACTAGCGCTTTATGAAGATGCTTATAAACAAAACCCGAATTCGGCAATGATTGTTAACAATCTGGCAAGCTCATTAGCCGATTATGCTACCGATGCAGCAAGCTTAGAACGAGCTAGAAAATTAGCTGAGCCATTGGCGAAAGCGAATAACCCGGATATGCTCGATACCGTGGCCTGGATTGATTATAAATTAGGTGATTACGACAAAGCCTTGCCTACCTTGCAGAAGGCATTGGCTGTAAATCCGGAATCGGCGATCGTTAATTACCATATCGGTATGGTGTATTTCAAAAAAGGCGATAAAGAACATGCCCGTGAACATCTGAAAAAAGCCGTCGATAAAAACCAAGAGTTTGTTGGTCTGAACGAAGCCAAGGAAACGCTTAAATCACTTGGTTAATAACTCATTAGGAGTAATGATCAACAGTGATTTTTAGTTAACTGCGCGACTTAAAAGCCGGTGTATTGGTTATCAATACACCGGCTTTTTTATGCCTGCAGATGTAGCGGAATGGATCATTGTTATGTTTGTGATGACGATACAACAGGCCGGTTTGATAAAGATATGCGTATAATTATCGACATCTTGTACTGCGTCCGCTGGAATTATCGCAATGAAATCACAACCCATTTTTAACCTTCCTCTCTTTAACTTGGGGTTTAGAGCCTTTTTTGCTTTGGCGGGATTTGCGGCTTTGACCCTCATCGTGCTCTGGAGCGCCATGATTGAAGGCGATCTGGCTCACGAAAATTATTTCAGCCAAAATTACTGGCATGCCCATGAAATGCTGTTGGGCTATTCAGTTGCCGTAATTGCAGGATTTTTATTAACAGCGGTAAAAAATTGGACCGGAAAACCCACCTTAACCGGCGATCAGTTGGCTGGGCTTTGTTTACTCTGGTTATATGGTCGCATTGTGCCTTTTTACGAAGGCTTGTTACCAAATGAATTAATTGCCCTGATTGACTTTGCCTTCTTGCCGGTATTGGCTTATCAAATAATCAAACCCATTCTTCAAGTCGGTCAATATCGAAATTTAGTTTTTGTTGCGCTATTACTGGTGTTGGCTCTAGGTAATGGACTGGTCCATGCGGAAATCCTTGGCTTTCAGGAAAACACCGCATGGCTGGGTATTGAACTGGTGGTTGCGACAATTATCGTTATGATTCTGGTGGTTGCCGGTCGCGTGTTTCCTTTTTTTACTGAAAGAGGCTTGCCGGGCACATTGACAATCAAAAATCCGTTGTTCGATACCTTATCTATCGTTTCGGCTATCTTGGTATTTGCGTTGGAATTGGCCGACATATCGGGGACTATTTTGGCGTTAGCGGCTCTGTTTGCTGTTGCCGCAAATGTTGCTCGATTATCCGGTTGGTATGTGCAAAAGATTTGGTATGTGCCGTTGTTGTGGGTGCTTTACGTCGGCTATGGTTGGATTATTTTGGGTTTTGGTTTAACCGTACTATCAGCTTATGCACTGATAGCGCCATCGTTAGCCCTGCATGCATTTACGATAGGTGGTATTGGTGTATTGACCTTGGGCATGATGGCCAGAGTGTCATTGGGGCACACAGGACGGGCTCTGAGAGTGTCAAACGCAATGGCGATTGGTTTTGTTTTTATCAATATGGCGGCTTTGTGCCGAGTGCTTTTGCCGGTTGTATTGCCGGGTTGGTACAACCTGCTGGTTTATGTTTCAACATTCGCTTGGTTGGCGGCATTTTCATTATTTGTGTTTGTTTATTCGCCAATATTAACAAGCGACAGGGCAGATGGGCAGGATGGCTAAGTAGCGTAAAACCGAGTTAACGCTTGCGATAACTGTACCCTTTAGTCCTCCTTAGAAATTAATGCCTTTAATTCATGACCAGCCAAGTAGAGTTTATAAGTTTTCGTTTTATTAAAGACGCCTTCAAACGTTTTTTACCCAATGAACAAGCTGTTTCATTAGCCATCATCCTCATTGTCAGTTTTGTATTGATTTATTCGCTGGCCGATTTATTGATGCCCGTGTATATCGCCATTGTGTTGGCGTACCTGCTGGAAAGCCTGGTAATAAAAGCCGAAAGTTTAAACATGCCGCGGATGGCGGCAGTTTATCTGGTGTTTTCATTATTTATGACGTGCTTGGGTTTTTTGTTGTTTTACCTTATGCCTATCGTTTCCCAGCAAGCTGTAGAGTTAGTGCAACAAATTCCCGATATTATAAATAGGGCGCGCATCGGTATCCTGCGCTTGCCGGAACTGTATCCAAAATTTATTTCCGAAAGCAAAATTCAGGATGTGATGTTTGCTCTCCAGAGAGAATTGCTCACTTATGGTCAGAGCGTACTGAGCTTATCGGCTGCATCGGTAGTCGGCTTGGTGAGCGCCATGATTTATCTATTTTTGGTGCCGATGATGGTGCTGTTTTTTTTAAAAGACAAAGCTCTATTAGTGGATTGGTTTATTCAATTCATGCCTAAAGATAGGAACCTGACGGTCCGTGTCTGGCAAGAAGTTGATGAGCAGATCGGCAATTATGTGCGCGGTAAAATTACTGAAGTCCTTATTCTTTGGGCTGTCAGCTATGCCACTTATTCGGCATTGGGGTTAAATTACGCGTTGTTGTTGGCTGTACTTATGGGATTGTCGGTGATTATTCCTTACGTTGGCGCAACACTGGTGACATTTCCAGTGTTAGGTGTTGCTTATGTGCAATGGGGATTTGGTGGCGATGAATTTATGTACATAATTATTGCCTATTCAGTCATTCAAGCTTTAGATGGCGTGGTGTTAGTACCTGTTTTATTTTCTGAAGCGGTCAATTTACATGCTGTTGCCATTATTGTTGCCATTCTGTTGTTTGGCGGAATGTGGGGGTTTTGGGGTGTGTTTTTGGCTATCCCGTTGGCGACGGTGGTTAAAGCCGTGTTTACTGCGTGGCCAAGGATTGATGATAAAGGTTGTTATCCAAATTATTAAGACCCGTAAAAAGTAGGGTTAGCTTTAATTTTTAATTAATTTAATAGCGTTAAAAGACCTTTTTCGCTATTTTCCAACCAGTATCGTATGCACGGACAGCAGCGATAGGGTGTGCCAAGTTGAATTGGTACGAATGATGGCCCTTTGTGAAGAAAGCGGGCTTCTGATGCCGTTAGATAGGATGCAGTTACGGCGAATATATGTCACTCAATCAATGAAATAGGAGAATCCATGAAAACTATAAACAATACCTCTGGAATGTTATTAGCTACTGCAGCCGCTGCATTATTCATGAGCGGCACCGTAACGGCGGCCGAGCAAGGCACCGCACAAGAAGCAAAAGTTAGCTGTGGCGGCATTAACGCTTGCAAAGGCCAGTCTGAGTGCGCCACTGCAACAAGTTCATGTAAAGGTGCAAATGCTTGTAAAGGTCAAGGCGTTGTCACTACAACTAAAAAAGAGTGTGACGAAAAAGGCGGCAAGGTTGTAGCAACGCCATCAATGTAAACGACTTGTGTTTAACTGCAAAAGGGCGGTGCAATCCGCCCTTTTGTTTTTAGCAATTGATAGGAGACAAGCCAATGCCTGATGTAGAACAGAAGCGCAATCTCGGCTTCGGATTGGGCTTACGCACAGCTCATTACGAAACCATTCTGGCTGAAAAACCGCCCGTCGATTGGTTTGAAGTCATCACCGAGAATTACCTCGTCCCCGGCGGCAAGCCGCTCTATTATCTGGACAGCATTCGCGTCGATTATCCGCTGGTTATGCATGGCGTCTCCCTTTCTATCGGCGGCACAGATCCTTTAAATTTGGACTATTTACGCCAAGTTAAAACATTGGCGGAGCGAATAGAACCGGCCTGGATTTCTGATCACTTATGCTGGACCGGCGTTAACGGTATTAACCTGCATGATCTTTTGCCATTGCCGTACACGCAAGAAGCGGTGCAGCATGTGGCTGATCGCGTCAAGACAGTTCAAGATTTTCTTAGGTGCAGAATTTTGCTGGAGAATGTCTCCAGCTATGTCACTTACGCGCATTCGGAAATGACCGAATGGGAATTCTTAAGCGCCGTTGCTGAACGTGCCGATTGTCTGATTTTGCTCGACATCAACAATATTTATGTCAGCGCCCATAACCATCAATTTGATCCGCTCGTTTACTTGAACAATGTCCCTACAAAGCGCGTGCAACAGTTTCATCTGGCCGGGCATCTAAATCTTGGCAACATTATTATCGATAGTCATGGCGATACGGTGATTGATCCGGTTTGGTCGCTTTATGAAGCGGCACTGCGTCGATTCGGGCCGGTCTCTACGATGATCGAGCGTGACGACAATATTCCGCCTTTTGCAGAATTACTGGCGGAGCTGGAGATGGCTCGGCAAATTGCCGGATCTTTGGAGTTAGCCGCATGACCACCACTATTATTACATTGGCGGACCTGCAACAGGCCTTTCAAACAGCCGTGCTGCATTTGCAGGACAGGGCACCCGATTTTATCGTTGCTACCGACCAGGCTTCATCCACAGAACGCTTTACGGTCTATACCGAAGCCTATCGCCTGCGCCTGATCGAAGCCTTAAGCGCCGATTATCCAGGCTTGAAGAACCTATTGGGTACCGAGGATTTCGATGCTATGGGCCGGGCCTATATCGATGCCTCGCCTTCCGATCAATTTTCCATCCGCTGGTTTGGCCGTCATCTGCCGCATTTTCTGGCGGAATCATCGCCCTATGCCGAGCAAGCCGGAATAGCCGAGCTGGCGAACTTCGAATGGGCACTGAGCGAGGCATTCGATGCGCCTGATAGCACAGTGATCGATTACAGCCGTTTGGCTGCCATCGAGCCGACCGCTTGGCCGTCACTAAAATTAAAATTGCATCCTTCCCTAAAGCGCGTTGATTTGCACTACAACGCACCGCAAGTCTGGCAGGCATCGAATCAGCAAGAATCGTTGCCAGTGTTTGCCGCAAATTCGGAACCGCAAGCCTGGCTCATTTGGCGGCAACAGCTCAAGCTGTTATTTAGATCTTTATCAGTTCAGGAGGCGTTTGCCATTGATGCGTTTTTACAAGGGCAATGTTTTGCGGAAGTCTGTGCTGGATTAGCTGAATGGCTGGATGAAGAACAAGTTGTTACGAACGCTGCGGGATTTTTACAAACATGGCTCAGCGAGGGTTGGATTACAGGCGTTGACGTGTCTGAGAACGATTAAAATCCCCAAGCACTCATATGCTGTTGTGGCAATTTTCATCAAATATTCGTAACTATTCAGCATCAGTTGATTGCCGTGAAAGTGTCTTGTGGGAGCGACGCCCACGTCGCGACCGAAGGCTTCAAATCGCGACGAGGGCATCGCTCCCCCCCGGTAATGCGGTATTCTTCTGCCCTCAAAAAAACTCGCTGAATAGTTACAAATATTCTTCATTATTCCAAAATACCCAGTAGGCGCGAATGTGACACAAATTACCCGTAATCCCTCCGTTACACGCATCGCCTTAGCCAGTTTTATTGGTACCGCTATCGAGTTCTACGATTTCTATATCTACGGTATGGCCGCGGCGTTGGTGATTGGGCCGGTATTTTTCCCCGGTGGTAACCCGACCACGCAGGCATTGAGTAGCTTTCTTACCTTTGCCGTGGCGTTTCTAACACGGCCATTGGGTGCGATGCTGTTCGGGCATTTTGGTGATCGCATTGGGCGCAAAACCACCTTAGTTACATCGTTGCTGGTGATGGGTATCTCCACCACTTTAATTGGTGTGTTGCCTGGTTATGATGCAATGGGTGCCTGGGCGCCAGCCTTATTGTGCCTGTTGCGTTTTGGACAGGGCATCGGTTTGGGCGGCGAATGGGGCGGTGCGGCATTGCTGGCAACCGAGAACGCACCGGCTGGCAAACGCGGTTGGTACGGCATGTTCCCGCAGTTGGGGCCGCCGGTGGGGTTTTTATTAGCGACTGGCAGTTTTCTGTTGCTTGCGCATTTTTTGACGGAACAAGAATTTAAAGAGTGGGGCTGGCGCCTGCCGTTTCTGGCCAGTTCGGTGCTGGTCATGATCGGTTTGTATGTGCGTCTGGCCTTGGCGGAAACTGCGGTGTTCGCCAAAGTGCTGCAGCAGCATAAGCAGGTTGACATGCCGCTTAAGGCAATACTGTCAGCGCATGTTACCTCGCTTATTCTGGGTGCGTTGGCGATGGTCGTATGTTATGCGTTGTTCTACATATCAACTGTGTTTTCATTAAGCTACGGTACTACGACACTACATATCCCACGCCAGCAATTTCTCGGTATGTTGTGCGTGGCAGTAGTGTTCATGGCTATTGCCACGCCGTTATCGGCCTGGGCGGGTGATCGATTCGGACGGCGGCCTGTGTTGCTTATTGCCGGCAGCGCGGCATTGCTATCGGGTTTTCTATTAAAACCCATGTTGGAAAGCGGCTCACCAGTGATCATTACCGCGTTCTTGTCACTGGAACTATTACTCATGGGCGCCACTTTTGCGCCGATGGGCGCCTTGTTGCCTGAGTTGTTTCCTTCTGAGTTGCGTTATACCGGTGCGGGCACTGCGTATAACTTAGGAGGTATTCTCGGCGCGTCGTTTGCACCTTACATTGCTCAGCGACTGGTCACTGAAGGAGGTCTGGCCTGGGTTGGCGGCTATGTCTCATTGGCAGCGGCTATCAGTGTGCTTGCTGTATGGATGATGCGGGAAACTCATCAGAATCAGTGGCTGTAAGAGCTGGTCCGTCTTTTATGATTATGTTGGGGTGAGCTAGACAATACCTTTTTCTAAAGTAAGCTGCTTGATAATCCAATTTGTCGGTTTTGGCGGGTCGCCAAATTGGTAATGCTTAGTTTTGGTAACGGTGAGGAGTGAATTATGGGGCCGTATTATCGAGGTACATCGCAAGGTATGGGCGCGTTTTTTGACATGTTTTATGAATATCCGGTTTTAATGTTGCTTTTAGTGGTAGCTGCAGTCGGCGTTGCCGTTTTCGCTTGGCGTAAAAAGACTTCGGATAATTAAGCTGGTTTGAAATTGCCTCTTCTAAATCTAATAAGTGAGTATGGAAAAGGGATGCAAAAATCAGGTTTTCCTAGATTGATTTTTTAAAGCAAAGGTTTGTTGAATGAGTAAAAAAAAGTTGGTTGTCGCCATCTCATCCAGAGCTTTGTTCGATTTGGATGAATCTCATGCGATTTTTGAAACGCAAGGCAAGGAAGCGTTTTGCCGTTATCAAATTGAGCACGAAGATGAATTGTTAACCCCCGGGTATGGCTTTACGCTGGTTAAAAAGTTTTTAGCATTAAATGATTTAAATCGGGGGGATCCGCTGGTTGAAATTATTTTGTTGTCGCAAACCAGTGCCGATACCGGTCTGAGAATTTTTAATTCTATTGCACATCATCAGTTAAATATCATTCGAGCGGCATTTACCAGTGGCGTGTCGCCGTATAGCTATATACCGGCATTTGGCGCACATCTATTTTTATCAACCAATGCCGATGATGTTGCCAAGGCATTGCAGGCTGGGTATGCCGCGGCAACTATTTTGTGTGGGCCGCAGGCAGCAAGTCATTCCGATCAATTACGCATTGCTTTTGATGGTGACTCGGTACTTTTTTCTGACGACTCGGAGAAAATCTATCAGCAGCGAGGTTTGGAGGCATTTACTGAAAATGAGCGTAATGAAGCTAAAAAGCCGTTGCCAGGTGGGCCGTTTAAGGATTTTTTGAGCGCTTTGCATCATATTCAGACGCAGAGCGGTTCGAAAATTTCGCCTATTAGGACCGCGCTGGTTACCGCTCGCGCGGCTCCTGCGCATGAGCGAGTAGTGCGTACATTACGTGCTTGGGGTATTCGTATTGATGAGGCGCTGTTTTTGGGCGGCATGCCGAAAGGTGAGTTTCTTAAAGCGTTTGGTGCCGATATTTTCTTTGACGATCAACAAGGCCACTGTGAATCTGCCGCTCAGCATGTGGCAGCCGCGCATGTGCCACACGGCATTACTAACCTGAAAAACTTATAAAACGATTTGTTTAGAGTTTTGCCCCGCCACTTCTTTAACTAATTTGGGCACCAGATAACCAGGCAGGGTAGCT
>JAQTQN010000231.1 GCA_028712225.1 Methylobacter sp. | reverse complement strand
CCAACAGCAGATTTTCTAATTCAGGATTGGCATCATAGGCTTGCTTGATGTCATTCAAGAACTGGCTGCGAATAATACAACCGCCGCGCCACATCAACGCACATTCCCCATAATTAAGCGACATGCCGTATTCTTTAGAAGCTTCGCGCATCAAACGAAAACCTTGTGCATAAGAAATAATTTTGGCTGCATACAAGGCATCATGAATAGCTTGGATGGTGGCTTGTTTATCGCCATTGAAAGTAGGTATAACTTTAGGCAAGCGCTGTGCAGCTTTGATACGCTCATCTTTAAGTGCAGACAAACAACGTGCAAACACTGACTCGCCGATTAAAGTTAACGGAATTCCCAAGTCCAGCGCATTGATACCGGTCCATTTACCGGTACCTTTTTGTCCGGCAGTATCAAGAATTTTTTCAACCAACGGCAAGCCGTCTTCATCTTTATACGCCAAAATGTTGGTAGTAATTTCGATAAGGTATGAGCTCAATACGCCCTTATTCCACTCGGCAAAAATCTCATGCATTTCATCGGCGCTTAACCCCAAGCCTTCGGACAACAATTGATACGCCTCGCAAATCAGCTGCATGTCGCCGTATTCAATGCCGTTATGCACCATCTTGACGTAATGACCGGCGCCGTTATCACCCACCCATTGGCAACATGGTTCGCCATCAACTTGGGCTGCGATGGCCTGAAAAATAGGCTTAACCGCAGGCCATGCGGCCTTATTGCCGCCCGGCATAATCGATGGTCCGTTGCGAGCGCCTTCTTCACCGCCGGAAACGCCCGCACCTACATAAAGAATTTGTTTTTCTTTCAGCGCAAGAGTGCGTCGGTTGGTATCGGTAAACAGCGAGTTACCGCCATCGACAATAATGTCACCCGCTGACAACAAAGGCACCAGCTTATCAATGTATTGATCGACCACTTCACCTGCTTTTACCATTAACATAACAATGCGCGGTGATTGCAGACTATCAACCAACTCTTCCAACGTGTGCGTACCGACCACTTCTGACCCTTGTGCCGGGCCTGCCAAAAATTCGTCAACGACACTAGTAGTGCGGTTGAATACCGCCACTTTAAAGCCATGATCATTCATATTGAGGACTAAGTTTTGTCCCATTACCGCCAGCCCGATTAATCCGATATTCGCTTTCATATTTTGCCTAGTAAGATGGGTTATTAGATGCATTAAAATTAATGCTGCGCCGCGTGAAGCTTCCTTTAAAAAAACCTGCTTGGCAAGAATCTTTGCTTCTCAAATCAAGATTTCTAAATTTTTATTGCAGCTTATAAGTCAGCACCCCATTTGCGCTGAAGATAGTCGCGGCGAACATCAAAAATCCGTTTTAATTTATCCTCTATCAACAGTGAATGCGTAAGTTGCCCTAGCCAACTCAGCGGCATCGCATAAAACAGAATATCTTCCAAGACAATGTTGCCTTCAGTTTCTGTCAGGCGCACTTCATGACTTAAAAACTTAAACGGACCAACACGTTGTTGGTAAATAAAACGCTGCGGCACATCACAATGACTAACTTCCGATAACCAGGCCATCGGTATGCCAAACACAACTTTCATCCGATAACTAATCATCAATCCTGCATAAATTGAATCAGGCACTGGCGAGATAATCTCGACATTAAAAAAATCCGGGGTCATTTCATTCAGATGATACGGTGAAGAAAGAAACGTCCAGGCTTCTTCGCGGGTTATATTTAGCAGCTGCCGCCGGTAAAGTTGATAAATTTTCATGATGCTGTAAGGGCTTATTAAGTTGAAATCTAAAAGGCTAATCTATCGCAAAAAAAATTTGCGATAGATTGCTTAATCGTAAGCCGCTTTATTAAAAGCGATTATTAACCACAAAGCTTTTGCTACAAATGCTGGCTAGCTTATTTTCAACAGGTTGTTCGATTTTTGGCATACGCACCAGTGAAGAAGCACCGTTTACACTATTAATCGATAGCGGCGATATTCAAATCCGGCAATATCAAGATTTGCTGGTCTCTGAAACCATCATCGAAGCGACTATGCCGATAGCGGCTCGATCGGCTTTAATCGCCTTCGGTAACATTACTAAACAACAAAAAATGGCTACACCCACCACTGGTGTTGCAGTATTCGGAGTCGTTAAATGAGCAACTGAGTCAAAAAAGCCAATGTCTTAACAACATGGCTTAAGTAAAACTACTACTGACTATTTTCAAAAGCACGTTCAGCCGCTTACCCCCTCTGGACGATACCATCGCTGCGCCGGATGAAGTTCATATTAATGTGGAATAAGGCAAGAGGTAATACAATGCTTCGCAAATATAATCAATTGATTGACACCTGTTAGTTAGTCTAACTTCAACTCGCTAATTTGAAAATCAATATGGCCTCTGTATTAGCCACACCAAATTGCTGTTGATTTGGATGCAATACTGTTTCTTCTATTTTGACTGTTTTAAAAGGCAATTTTTTAAGAAACTACATAATCGGACTTCATGTGCTTATCGTACTTTTAATTTGTGAGGATGTATGGCTAGTGGCGAATTTTTGAAGAAGGGGAAAGAAAATTTTAGGACCTTTAATAATTTAAATGGATGTTTATCTGGAATTCCTTGGTTCATTCTAACGGCGATGTCATTGTTAATGGCGGTTCATTTGCACTACAGATCACCGGATTTTCCATATTCACCGGATAGCGCATTTTATATTGAACAGGCTAGAAACTTGGCTAGTTCCGGCTCAACCTCAACTACGCCTTACGGACTATCCCCAAGCGACACTGACCAAGTTGAAACGGGGCTATTTCCAATAGGATTTGCAATTGCTATAGCTGCAATATCTACAGCAGGCATTGACGTAAAAGATGTTGCGATAGGAATAAGTCATTGGTCAGCTATTTTACTGCCTTGGCTACTGTATTTGTGTTTTCGTAACGCATTGGGAGCACGCAATGCATTAATCGTTGCCGGTTTAAGCGTCATATCTCCAAGCGTACTACTTAACTCATCATCAGGGTTAACTGATATGCTTGCTCTAGTCTTTGCTGTGGCCGCTATAAGCTTAACTTTAAATTCCAAATCAACCATTGGTTTAATTGGCGGCGGACTTCTCGCTGGGATGACATACGCCCTGAGAAATGCGCATCTGGCTTTGTTAGTTAAATCCCCTCCGGCAAAGCCGGGGGCTTATTATTGTTAGCCCCTCAAAGGGGCTAGTTTGGGAATCGCCTAAAGGCGATCAGCTTTTCCAAAGGTTTAACTGTTCGTAATGCTCATCCTCTCGTTCCTGCTCTCGGATGTAATTGCGAACCATCTCCTCATCCAATCCAACCGTTGAAACAAAATACCCCCTTGCCCAAAAGTTTTCACCCGTAAAGTTTTTCGACTTGCCCCTGAAAGTTCGCGCAATAGAAATCGCACTTTTACCTTTGATAAAGCCAACCACATTGGATACCGCACATTTCGGCGGAATACTCAGGCACATATGAACGTGGTCCGCCATCAAATGGCCTTCAACTATCTCGCAGCCCTTTTGCTTTGCTAACTCATGGAATATCGTCCCCAAATGCTTACGCAATTGCCCAAATATCTGCTTGCGACGCCTCTTGGGAATAAACACAACGTGATATTTGCAATTCCATCTCGTGTGACTCAAACTTTGATACTCTCTCATTTCGGATTCTCCAAACTATTGATCAAGTTTACGAGAATCCTATTGACCGACTTATAGGTCAAACCTCTGAGAGTCCCCCGGCTATGCCGGGGGTTTACCATGATTAATTAGAATTCAGTAAAGCCTTTCCATCGCTTAGTTTATGACCTAGTTTGACGGTATTCATAGGTATAGCTTTGAAGAAAAATGTCTCTGCACTTTGTGTACAGGGACAGTAATATCAAAATTACCCTCTATTATTCTGGCTACAACACCATTATTTACGCGGTACATTTACAATTTTTCCAGATTTAATCCACTCTAGTTGAGGTACTGTTTAATGCAGGTGACATTTAAAGACATTTCAAGATCGGCATTGGGTTTCTCTGTCAGCATATTAGTATTTGCACTGTGTACAACTTCTGCTTTTTATCTCTATGAATTACAAGTTTTCAATCAGGAAGACATAATTTTAGGCGCAGACCCCTATTATCGATCCATAGCATTTGCACAGGGGTATGGGGAGCGTGGATTAATTCACCCCAAT
>JAQTQN010000035.1 GCA_028712225.1 Methylobacter sp. | reverse complement strand
CCTTTTAGATAAAATAAAATCACATCATGTCCACTTACATGCAACTCGGCCAAGCGGCCATTCAAGCTCGTAACACGGCGGAAGCCGTCACTTGGTTTACCAAACTGGTCGACGAAGAACCTAAAAATGCCCAAGCATTATCTTGCCTGGGACAATCATTATGCTGGCTGGGTAAGCGTGAACAAGGCTTGGTGCATTTACGCAACGCGGGCAAACACTTACTAAAAAGCGCTAAAAAGACCAAAGATGTAGCGCTGCCGATTTTATTGGCCGAACAATTGCAATATTGGGAGGATTATCCGGGCGCTCTGGAATTAGCGAGACAAGTGGTGCAAATCAACAGCACCGATTTAGCAGGGTTTAGACTGTTGGCTGTCACGTATTTGCGCCTAAACCAAAATAAATTAGCGTTAGCGGCAGCACGTCAGGCGCTAAAATTGTCTCCCGACAATGCCGTAATCAATATCCTGCTCGCGCCGCTTGAGGCAGCAGATGGTCAACGTGATGTTGCCAAACAACGCCTGGAAAAAGTGCTTAATGGCCAGCTCTCACCTGAAGAAAGCTACCGTGCGCATAAAGAATTGGCCTTAATCTTGGATAAACAAGCCAAATATTCAGAGGTGTTTACGCATCTACACGCTGCTGCTGAAGCATCTACCTTAATACCGGAAGTGCAACACCAAGATGCTCAACTGGTACCGGCTATGATCAAAACCAATAAAATCGGGTTTGATCATGCACTGCTAAGCCGTTGGGCGGATGCTGAGTTTCCCGACTCGCCCGCGCCGATTTTCTTAGTGGGTTTTCTGCGCTCCGGCACAACCATGACCCAAGAAGTACTGGGCGCCCATCCCGATGTATTTGTCTCCGACGAGACCGATTTTATCCCCTCTTTAGTTAACGAACTTCAAAAACTATCCGGCAACGTGGGTTCGACGATAGACCAACTTAAAAATATCGATTTTGCCGGGATATTGCATTTACGCGAATTTTATTGGGATCTAGCCAAGTCACGCTTTGGGGACAATGCTAAGCGGCGCTTTTATCTGGATAAAACCACCATGAACACGATCGACTTAGGGCTAATCAATTGTATTTTTCCCGATGCTAAAGTGGTATTCGTGATTCGTGACCCGCGTGATGTCTGCCTAAGCTGCTATATGCAAATCATGACACCCACGGCATCGACCATTCAGTTACTCAACTGGCAAAACACCGCAAGTTTTTATGCGTTAACTATGGACTGGTGGTTGCATTTTAAACAACTGACAACCATGGACTTTATTGAATTTCGTTATGAAGATGCCGTTAGCGATTTTGAAGGCACTTACCGGCAGGTATTTGATTTTCTGGGCTTAGACTGGCATCCGGATGTCATCAATTTTCACCAGAGCGCCGCCAAAAAACACATCGTCAGCCCTAGTTTTAACCAAGTTACCCAGCCGCTTTATGCAACATCCGTAGCGCGCTGGCAACGTTATGAATCCGAATTTGCGTTCATTTCATCTTTACTAGAACCCTATATAGAGGTGTTTGGTTATAAGTTAGTTAATTAAACTGTGTTATTTAACACAGTTTTTCTACGACTTCTCGCCATATCCCCTGCTTAGTAATTTGCGACTAAGATATTTCGGACTGAAATCCACAAAATCACTTATCCAGACCAGAGTGGATTTCAGTATCGTCAAAATCAATTCATTTAGCCTTATAAGTATTGTGTGATCTAGCTCTAGCAAAGCTTCGACTCGACTTTAAACCCTGCACACCCCCTGTAAAAACCAACAACAGTCCTATGCATGCTAAAAAATCACAACTAAATCAAAAAATGGCTTAGTAATTGCTTTAATTCCTCCGAGCAACACCAACTTGTCTTGATAGTTTCGTTTACTAGAAATTATTACTTCAATTGTCAGCAGCTCAACCGCCACCCCCGCCGCGAGGCCGGTTCGGAAAGCCACGGGTCTTGACATACAAGAAAGCCGGGTTGCTTCTCGCAATAAACGACAACTTGAATAACGCGTTTTACCCAGATTGTCATGTTTTTGCGCGTTATTAAATTGATTTTAAACTTGGAGTAACACCATGAAAAAAACCACTCTCGCCAAAACCGTTGCTATGGTACTCGCCAGCTCAGCACTTTCAATGACAGCAGCGACAGCGACAGCGTCGACTACTATGTACAACACTTTTGTAATCGACCTGAATCCAGAAGATAGCAATACCGACGGCTGGACTTATACCGATGGCAAGGATAATCAAGGCTTAGGCACAGCCAGTGGCGCAACCGTAGTACCTTGGGTGGGCACAGCTGGCGGCGCACGTCCGTTTGGCTATACCGGCGCTTCAGCACTGAACTGGGCTGCACACATCACCAATGCAGGTGATTCATTAACCATCTCGGCAGCCGATGCTGCATCAAGATATAACGGCGTCCAGGTTGACATCGACTCCGGTAAAGGCGCTTGGAAAGATACATCAAGCTTACATCAAGGGTGGGCTCATAACACAGACATTGGCTTATTCAAGTCCGATGTCACAACAAAAGTGTCGCTAACTGCAAATTTTGTTAACAATCCAACCGCAAAGTTCGGTATCACTTTATTTACCGGCCAAGATACCGGCACCACCTATACCCATCACAAAAACTGGAATAACCCCCCTTTAGCGGCATACACAAAAAGCAATCCTTTTAACACTACCGGCGTAACTTACCAAGCTTACGGAATCAATGTTGATTCAACTAACGCCTTTGAATTTATCGCTGAAGCAGGACAAATCTATTCAATTTATCTGGGCGGATACCTCGGATCTTCCAGCTGGTTAACAGGTAGAGATTTTTACCAACTAAACATTGCCACCTCTCCCGTACCAGTTCCTGCTGCCGCGTGGCTATTTGGTAGCGGACTGTTTGGGTTAATGTCTTACGGTCGCAGAAAGAAACTGGCCTAACCATTACTTGGGCAACTCCCTAAACAATATTAAAAGGGAGTTGTTCAAAACTCGATACAGCAGGGAATATTAAGTTAACTTTGAATTACGAGGTAGAAAATGCGTATTAGCCACAAATTTATCCTGGGATGTAGCTTGTTATTTGCACAAGCTACATTCGCCCACGGCCCCAAACCCATGCCTTTACAAGACGTGCCAATTCCTCCAGTACCAGGCCTGTTGGATGGCACAAGCCCTATCGTGGTCGATAAAGCCGCTGCTATTGCTTTAGGCAAGGCTTTATTTTGGGATATGAATGTCGGCAGTGACGGCATGTCCTGTGGTTCCTGCCATTTTCAAGCCGGTGCTGATGGCAGACTTAAAAACCAAATCAATCCGGGTGAAAAAAGCAGTCAAACCAGCGGAACAGTTTTCGATGTATTAGATTCAGGCTCCGGCGGCCCCAACCATACCTTAACTGCTGCCGACTTTCCCTTGCTTAAATTCGCCAATCCACTGGATAACACCAGCCCGATACTCTCCAGCACCGATGACGTTGTTTCATCATCAGGCACCTTCAGCGGTGATTTTAAAGGTGTCAATCAACTGAGTGGCACCAACGATCTCTGTGATCGCAGTGCCGATCCCATTTATCACATTGGCACGACCGGCACTCGTCGTGTTGAACCAAGAAACGCCCCCACGGTTATTAACGTTGGCTTTAATTACCGAAACTTCTGGGATGGTCGAGCCAACAACGTCTTCAATGGCAGTACCCCTTGGGGAGATCGTGATACTTCTGCAGGCGTATGGGTTAAAACCGGCACGCGCACAGTTGCTAAAGAATCTTTGCACTTAGAAAACTCCTCACTAGCTTCGCTGGCAATGGGGCCTCCTCTTAATCCTTCAGAAATGAGCTGCCGGGGCCGCAATTTAGCAGCATTGGGCAGAAAACTGCTGTTACGCAAGCCCTTACAAAATCAAAAAGTGCATAATGAAGATAGCGTGTTTGCGCCGTTAAATTTAACATCAAGCAGCGCCGGCAACTTAAAACCCGGCTTGAACACTACTTACAAAGCACTGATTACCAAAGCTTTCAATCAAAAATACTGGTCATATACCGGCCTAGGACCCTTTGGCGCTCCTGCACTGGGTCAATTGCCTTATAACCAAGTCGAAGCCAACTTCTCGCTATTCTTTGGCATTGCTCTGCAGATGTATCAATCAACATTGATTTCTGACCAAGCGCCGATAGATTTAACGCCGCGTGGTGCTGACATGATGCCGACCTGGGAAGGCATGGGAAAATCGCCGGAAGAAATTGCGACACTGAAGCGTGGTCTCGACACTTTTGAGGCCAACCATTGCTTGCTGTGCCATTCTGGCTCTTTAATGACTACTGCAGCAGTAGAAACTAATGCCATAATGGTTACTCCAACCCCTGGCAAATCTTTTGGTCCTGCACATTTCCGTATCCCTTTCGGCCCTAATGCATTTGGCTTAAATAACGCCGCTCAATATGCCGGCATCACACCATTCGGCAATGTTGTGAATCGTTTAAATACCGTCGATGGCCCGAAATTAGTCGACGTTGGCTTTGCTAACACCGGCGTAGGTGAACCAGTTTCAGATCCTGGCAATGGTGGGTTGGATGATTTTGGAAATCATTTGTCCTTCGCCGAGCAATATGCTAATTATTTGCTTGGCAATAATTCGGGCATATTTGATCCAAGTAGCGTTGAAAAAATCCGTGCTTGTGATTTTGAAGCGCCTCTAGCTCTCAATGATGACTTGGGCGGTTCATTTCCAACTTATTTTACGATTCCAGATGGAATTCAAGTCGATGGCAGCAGAGGAGAAGGTTCTTCACGCACACAAAACTGTCTAAATTCTGATTGGACTTATATTCCAACAATCAATGCCGCGAATACCTCACTGGAATCAGATCCCAGCAAACTGGCTGTCGTCAAACAAGCCGCGTTTAAAATCCCTAGCCTACGCAACGTAGAGCTGACTGGTCCTTACATGCACAACGGCAGCCTGGCTAGTTTGGAGCAAGTCCTAGAATTTTATTCAAGGAATGGCAACTTTAATAACCCGGACTTAAATGATTTCGTTGTTCAAATAGCCTTAGCCAACAACCCGCAATCACGCACCGATTTAATCGCCCTCTTAAAAACCTTTACAGATGAGCGGGTGCGTTATGAAAAAGCACCATTCGATCATCCCGAGGTAATTGTGCCCAACGGTCATGTCGGTAATGATGTGTTTGTTGAAGCCGGCAATCCATTGAGCCCTGTATTGGCAAAAGATGAACTGCTGGTGGTTCCGGCGGTAGGTGCAAATGGCAGACAGGCTCCATTGTTACCGTTTGATCAGCGACTGGCTCCGGCTCCGCAATAACATGAGTTAAAACATAAGCAATTTCGTATGTGGCTCTGTGTTGTGAGTAAACCCGGTTTTCGCCGGGTTTACTCAGCCAGTTACCCAAAGATGCTTAACTAATTAACAAAACCCTTACCCACTATTAACCTTTCGAAATGGATTTACCAATGAACAAATACCTCACAAAAAAACGCCTGGCACCAGCGCTAGCGATGGTCTGTATAGCACCGTTCACTATGCAAAATGCCCAAGCTGCCGCAACATTTAACAGCTACGCTACCGTAACTTATACGATTAACAGCATCACTAATTTAACTAATCCAAGCAATGCCTTTGAACTGGATATTCTTGGTACGTTTGGTCTGCATCCGGATGAAAATGAACAATTTGAAATCGCCGGAGATGATGGCAGTGTAGCTTTATCCCTATTGGATCAAGGTCCTGCATCCCTATTCCCCCCTACCCCAATAAGCTACTCAAGAACCTTTGGCCTGAATGGCTCAACCAACACTGGCGGTGATATTACCGCAAGTTATCTAGCGCTGTTTGACCTTGATTTCCTAAACAATTCAGCGACTGATAACTACAATGTTGACTTCACGCTCTCTTACTCACTAAGCGCTGCTGCAGCCGGTGACGCTGCGATTTCTGACGTCGCCATCGATTATGGCACTTTTGGAGATGCTACTTTTAATGGCGCCGCTTTTAGTGGGGCAGACAGTGTCAGCACCAACTGGGAAGAGTTAAGCCCTGCCCAGCTATCCTATTCACAAAATTTTAATTTCGATCTTGCCGCTGCAGGCTATGCAGGACTGTCTGTCAGTGCGCGTATTTTTGGATATGCCGATCAACCAGCAGCAGTTCCTGTTCCTTCTGCATTATGGTTGTTTGCTTCGGGATTATTAGCCATTTCCGGCATTAAAAAATCAAAAAGATCTGCGTAAGCTTCAGCTATTTTTATATCAACTTTAGGGTGGCGCTATAAGCTGTAGCGCCACCTTTTTTTGCTTTCGCGCCCTCCAAGCTACACCTCTGAAAATTTCAGGCTTACAAAAGCACTATCTACAATGACCGACCGTTTTAAAGCATCAATCAGAAAATTTATTCCGCGTGATTTTAACTGTAAACCCGCAATGAATTTTGCCTATAAAAAGCGTGTTAAATAACACAGTTTAATTAATTACCCGTAAAGTTCACCCGAATAAATATTGCCAGTATTTACTTATCCCCCCCTTCCCAAGTAACAAGCGATAGCGCTGTACCCCATAAAACAAAAGCTTAAAATATCAGCACTAAAAAAACATATGCTACTGATATTAAAAGAAATGTACGGATAATTTTTTGCGACCACCCAATCTCCCCTGTCTTAAAACGCACTAAATACCACCTAAAACCACTTCCTTATTTTGATTTATGGCCATCATGTGTAATTCATTAAATACAAATAAAAGCTTGGCATAGAACCTGCTTTATTTTATGCAGTACAAGTAAATCAGGCTCTATCTGTTCCGCTTGCACATTAAGTGTTGGGAAAAAGCCAAACCCGCCGTGAGGCGGGGTCGGAAAGTCAGGGGTCTTTAATTAAGACGGCCATGCTACCCCCGCATCAAAACTTTGACTTATTGTTTAATGAGGAAATTCTATGTCGTTTACCAAAACCAAATTGGCTAAAGCAGTGGCAATAGCCATGGCTGGCAGTGCCCTTTCAGTTGCAGCAATCACTGACGCATCGGCGGCTACAACCACCATGTACAACCTATCCACAGATGCAGATGGCGCGACAATCCTTAACGCCAGCACCCCAAACCCGACTACCTTGGTCGACCCCATTAGCGGGTCGTTCATCTGGGCTTTATCGGGCGCCACCGACGGTTGGGCCAACGGCGCCAATACTGGCGGCGGCACAGGAACCGCAGCCACTCAAACTTGGGCCGGCACCGCCAGTCCAACCACTGCCGCGTTCGGCTATAACGGCGCCCACCTGAACTGGGGCTTGAACATCACCGGCGGTCAAGGTGGCACTGGCGAAATTTCAACCTTTGATTCGAAGGCTCGTTATGGGGTCTACGCCGACATCGACACTGCCAAGGGCGCTTGGTCCGCCACAAACACCGGTGTGGTCTTCGGCGGATGGCGCCATGACCTGGACGTCGGCCTGTTCAAGTCGGATGCCACCGGCCTGGTCACTCTGACCGCGCAAGGCATCATGCAGCCTAACAGCAACTTCGGCTTCACGATCTTCCAGGGCGTGGATAGCGTGACCAATTACAACCATCATGGACAATGGAACAACAACAACAACGCCCAGCCAGGCGCCCCAACGTCGGCTTCAGCATTTGGCGGCTCGTTTGCCGGAACCGCTCTTAATGCTAGTCAGATCGTCGCCTACAGCGTAGGCAGCATTGCCGCCTACGGCAACAACCCTACCCAAAACCTGAACACCATCACGTTCAATGCGGTGGCAGGTCAGATCTACACGATCGCTCTCGGCGGTTACCGGAACGGTGATTGGACCACCACCAACGATGGCTACAAACTGACCGTTTCGCAAGTGCCCGTTCCCGGCGCTGTCTGGTTATTCGGTAGCGCCATGGCTGGGCTGATTGGTTTTGGTCGTCGTAAAAGCAAAAGCGCCGCTTAATATCGTTTAAGCGCTAAAGCTGTTTGCATCGACAAGCAGTTTGTTTCAAAAAACCCGCAGAAGCTGCAGTTTCTGCGGGTTTTTTATGACTACTGATATTTTTGCGTTAGCGATACTGCTCTTGACCACCTCGAAAAACCCTGCACTTCGACAGGCTCAGTGCGAACGGCATCTTATAAATCAACCTGTTACGTTCCTGGTCGACTGCACGAACGTAACTGCTTGATTATTCTGTATCCGTTCGCGCTGAGCCTGTCGAAGCGCCAAGTTTCTCTAGGCACCCTACTGAGTAGATTTAAACGATTTATCAAGCATTCTCTGAGAGTACCCGCTCAACTTTCTCAGCATTTAAACCGGCATTGTAATATTTAAAGTTACTTCGGCCTTCTTTCTTGGCTAAATACATCGCAGTATCTGCATTTTTAATTAATGTGCCCGTGTCGCTGCCGTCTGATGGATATAAACTGATACCAATGCTGGTAGAAATAGACAGCTTATTTCCATTGATATTAATAACCTTTTTTAAAGAGTCGATCAGCTTTTGTGCAAGTGTTGCTGGATTTTTTATATCGGGGATTTTTTCCATCACTACGATGAACTCATCTCCGCCGTAACGCGACACCGTATCTTCTTTTCTGACTGAGTTCGTTATACGCTTAGCCACTTCTTTTAATAAAAAATCACCCGCATCATGTCCATATATATCATTAATATTTTTAAATCCATCAAGATCAAGAAATAACACGGCTATTTTTGATCCTTCACGCTTCGAGTTTTGTAAGGCATGCGTTACTCTATCAGTAACGAGTAAACGGTTTGGTAATTTTGTTAAAGGATCGTGATAAGCCAAAAAACTCAGGTAATTATTAGTTTTATTAAGACAGGTTATATCCATAAATACATGAATATAATTGGTTATTCGACCATTCGCGTCTCTCACTACATTAATAGTAGTCCATGAAGGAAATCCTCCATTAAACTTGTGATGCCGCCAAATTTCACCTTGCCAATTAACTACGTTATCAATATTAGCATTCAATTTAACCGACTTATTTTTATTTATATCAGTAATTAAAACAGAATAACTCTTACCAGACACATCCTGGTAGGCAAATCCGGTTAATTTGGTAAAGGCATCATTAATTGAAATAATGCGCCCCTCTTTATCAGTAACAAATATACCTTCATTAATATTATTAACAATAATCGATGCCATGCTAAATCTAACTTCGGCCATCTTTTGACTGGTAACATCCTTTAAGGTAATCAATACTCGTTGAGGTTTATACTCTCCCTCTCTAATCTCGGGAAACAAAGATATTGTCAACCAAATATCTTTGTGTGTTTCAGCATTAAATAAGCCCAACACCACATCTTTTAAAGGTTTTCCTGACTGTAGGGTAATCATGACTGGATGTTGATGACTAGCTAAATGAACGCCATCCTCATTAATCACTGCAGGTGAACAATCAAGTAGTTTACGTCCAATTAGAATATTACGAGGCACACCCAACAACTGCTCAGCGGTATGATTAGCTGAAATTACAACACTGTTAGCGTCTAAATAAATAAGACCCTGATCAATCCTTTCAAATAAATAACGATTAAATAAATAGCGATGTTTTTTTGAACTATCTGTATCAAAACTACAACTACTTAATCCTGAGGGTATTGGCTGGCTATGGTTAAATGAATTTTTCATTTGAATATATACCCTAGTTAAAATCCAATAGAAATATCGAAAACCCTTTGATTCACAGGCGTCACAAATGCCCTATCTTTACTGAGGCTATCTAAAAGCATGGGGGTTATATTCCCAACATATTACATAGTTACTTATTTTTCACGAACTGGCTTGTAATTTTTGTCATCGCAAAAATATTTTTTTATTTTTGTTTTAGCTGTTTTATAACAATTATATTTATCATTAATAAAATTATTTTCTTTTATCTCAATATCAACATCATCAATTTTAAAATCAAAATTAGCGACAAAGTTTTTATTACTGATATTAGCAGCCATGTTTTTCTCCAGATTGATTCAAGCTAAAATATTAATGATTAAGTGGCATTGCTTATTGTTCTTTGATAAAAAAATGACTTCTGCTCAAGATTATAGTAATTAGTCCCACCAACAAATTCGTATAAATGCCTAGGTATTTATACCTATGTATTTATACCTATGTATTTATACCTAATCGTGCCGTATAGTGCTTACAAAGTCTGTTTGGAAAACGCTAAAATTAGCTATCTAGTATCTGTCGAGGCCGTCCCAGACCTCAACAGGGAATTGCCGAGCTTCGTCGGTATGCCATTTTTAGAGACTATTTGTAGTCATTGCGAGTCTTTACAAAATTTGCGTTACCTACAAAAAATCAGGATCAACAAATGCATTCCACTAAAACCGTCCATCAACCTTCAAAAATTGCCAACACCACTCCGCTAGTGGTCGGCATAGGTGCGTCGGCTGGCGGCTTAGAAGCATTGGAAGCATTTTTTTCTAATTTGCCCGCCAATACTGGCTTTGCTTTTATCGTCGTCACCCACCAACAACCCGATCACGTTAGCCTGCTGCCTGAGCTACTTCATCACTTTACGAATATGCCGGTCATAAGCGCTGAAGATGGCGTAATACTTAAACCAGACCATGTGTTTGTGTGTCCACCTGGAAAAAATCTGGCTGTGCTTAAGCGCCGATTGCATCTGTCGGAGTCAGGCAAATACAACGCGGCTAACTTACCGATTGACCATTTTTTACGCTCCCTGGCTGACGATATTCAAGAAATGAGTGTCGGCATTATTCTTTCAGGTACCGGTACTGATGGCACCCTAGGACTAAAAGCCATCAAGGGCGTGTCGGGAATGACGCTGGTTCAGGCTCCCCAAACAGCAAAATTTGATGGCATGCCCAACAGCGCAATTTTAATGGGGGATGTGGATTTTATATTGCCCGCCGAACAAATTGGGCAAAAGCTTATTCAATATAGTAAAGGGCCTTACTTTACAAACACCCACACTGTTGAAGCTGAAGCGTTAGTAGCGCCAGAACCCATACAAAAGATATTCGTCCTTCTGCGTAACCGAACACGTAATGACTTCTCAGCTTATAAGCCCACCACTATCAAACGGCGCATTGCCAGGCGCATGAATATTCACCAGATTAAAGATCCGGATAAATACGTACAATTTTTGCAAGAAAATCCAGTGGAAATCGATAAGTTAGCGAAAGAGCTGCTGATCAATGTGACTAATTTCTTTAGGGACGCTGATGCCTTTAATGCCTTACGTGAAATCGCCTTCCCAAAATTATTTGCAGATAAGCCCGACAATTACGAATTTCGGATCTGGGTAACCGGCTGTTCCAGTGGTGAAGAAGCTTATTCGATTGCCATTTTATTCAAAGAAACTATCGAAAAAACGGGCAAAGCCTTTAGTTTTCAAATTTTTGCCACCGACTTGGATGAGTCGTCAATTAATAGAGCCAGAGATGGTATCTATCCGGCGGGGATTGCTGCGGATGTCTCGCCCGCTCGGCTGCAGCGTTTTTTTAAACTGGATGACAATCAATATCGCATCAATAAAGAAATCCGCGAGCGCGTAATATTTGCCACACAAAACTTAATCCAGGATCCGCCTTTTACTCACATCGACCTAATCAGCTGCCGTAATTTACTGATTTATATCAATCAAGATCTACAAAAAGAAATTCTGCCGCAATTTCATTACTCGCTTAAACCGGACGGCATATTATTTTTAGGCTCATCAGAATCTATTGGTAATTTTGATGATCGATTTTTAACTCTCGACAAAAAATGGAAAATTTATCAACGCAAAAATATCCGCGTTAGCTTTACTGCATCAAGACTCAGCGCATTGCCGCTCAACACGCCCCAAACATCCACTGAACAATTCAAATCACTCAGCAGCGAATTTCAGACTGGCAATATTGCCAGACAAATAGAGCGTTTATTGTTGGAGCGCTATGTGCCGGTCAGCGTGATTATCAACGAACACGGCAAAATTATTTATATTCATGGTCGAACTGGCAACTATCTTGAACCATCATCCGGACAACCCAACTGGAATATTGTCGAGATGGCCAGGGAAGGCTTACGTTTGCCATTGGTGGCTTCCTTAAGTAAGGCTACAAAAACCAATGAGACTGAAATTATTAACAGTGGGTTAAAGGTAAAAATCAATGGTGATTTTGCCACCATTGACCTAACGCTTACCAAAATTACCGAACCAGAATCCTTACGTGATTTATTTTTGGTGGCTTTTCAGCCGCAAAAGCTCAAAGACGCCATACATCCGCAAATCGAAAAACCTAAATCATCAACAGGTATCGATAAAAACCTGGAAAAAGAACAACTCGAGCAAGAACTTTACTTCACCAAAGAATCGCTACGCGCCACCATTGAGGAACTGCAAACTTCTAACGAAGAAATTAAGTCCTCCAACGAAGAGCTGCAGTCAACCAATGAAGAGCTGCAAAGCTCTAATGAAGAATTGGAGACCTCCAAAGAAGAAATGCAGTCGTTAAATGAGGAACTCAACACGGTCAACGGTGAGCTGCAAAGCAAAGTCGAAAAGCTGTCTGAGATCAACGATGACATGCAAAACCTAATGAACAGCACGGATATTGCCACCATTTTTCTCGACAATCATCTGCAAATAAAACGTTTTACCCGACAAGCCAAAAACATATTTAAATTGATTGACAGCGACATTGGCCGACCGCTGGCAGATTTGGTATCGGTTCTTAAATACGAACATTTGATAAATGATGCCAAGTCGGTATTACAAACGCTAGCTCATAAAGATATAGAAGTGCAGACCCATCATGACCACTGGTACCTGCTGCGCATTTTGCCGTATCGAACCACAGAAAATATGATTGATGGTTTGGTAATCACCTTTGTTGACATCACCAGGATTAAAAAGGCAGAACAAATCGCTCAAGCCGCTGAATTAACGACGGCAATAGTTAACACCATTAACCAGCCGCTATTAGTACTGGATATCCAATTGAATGTACTAGCCACCAATCCTGCATACGAGCAGATGTTTAATGACAACCATGAACAACTTACCGGGCAATCCTTCTTCGACATTCACGCCGCTGCCTGGAATTCACCACTGTTACGCAAGCAGATAACCAACACATTAACCCACAATATTGCCTTTGATAAACTATGTGTTGAGGCAAAGTTTGCCGATATTGGCAAAAAACGTCTTAATATCAATGGCCGTATATTGAACCAGTTACCAGGGGTGCCTATTTTGATATTACTGGCGATTGAAAATGCTACCTCGGTGGACGCTGATGAACAGCCAAAATAACTTGCGTAAACAAGCCGAAGCACTGCTTAGCGCATCAGGCACTGCTTTTACGGATATGTCCGCCGAGGACATTCAAAAGATGCTGTACGAATTACAGGTTCGTCAGATAGAGCTGGAATTACAAAACGAAGAACTTAACCATTCGCAGCATGAATTAATGATCTCTCACGCTCGTTATGCACGGCTGTATAACGCATCACCGATTGGTTACCTTTCATTAAATGTCGATGGAGTTATCAAAAAAGCCAATCCTGCTGCGGCAAAATTGCTAGATTCAACTCCCGAGGCACTAGAAAATACAGCTTTGGGTGAATTAATTAATCCATTAGACCAGGATGAGTTTTTTTTATTCATTCAAAAGGTGTTAATTACCCATTTCGAGCAAACATTGTCGGCACGTCTTAATATCGTTAGTAACATGCACGCTAATTTCTTTTGCCAAGGTACAAAGTATTTCAATTGCCCACCAGAAGACTGCATACATAATGACCAAGCGACTTATGTAGAATGCCGAGGCCACTATAGTATTGATGAAAACAACGATGAACGAATATGTCTGTCAATATTCGACGTCACAACCACAAAAAAAGCCCAAGCAACCATTGCCTGCCTCAATCAAAAACTAGAAAAAAAGGTTTTTCAACAAAACCAAGATCTTATTGAAAGCAACAAGGAGTTAATCGCAAGAATTGAAGAGCTAAAACAATACAAGCGCCAAAAAATTGAGCAAGAAGCAATGATTAACGCCATATTTACCGCCGCTGTGGAAGGCATTATTACCGTACATTTATCTGGGGTAATTGTTTACGTCAATGACACGGTTGAGAGCATTTTGGGCTATAGCAAAGAAGATCTGATTAATTGCAATATTAACAAGCTGATTCCCTTAGCACGGCAGAAAAATCCTACACAATATCTTAATAATATTTCGGGCATCGGCTTATCAAATGCAGTTGGGAAAATCCAGGAAGTAAACGGTATACGCAAAGATGGTTCGACTGTACCACTGGATATTTCCATTGCTGAATTTGCCATGAACGGCACCCACTATCTAAGCATTATTATCCGCGACATCACAACCCGTAAAATGCAAGAACAAAACGACCAGAAGCATCTGGATGAACTTGCCCATGTCACCCGCTTGGGCTTAATGGGCGAATTGGCCTCAGGCATTGCCCATGAAGTTAACCAACCACTAACCGCTATTAGCGCTTACTCACAAGCGTGTTTAACGTTAATTGAAGATAAAAACCATGATCAAACTCTGCTTGCTGAGACCTTGCAAAAAACCAGCGCGCAAGCGCTAAAAGCAGGCCAAATCATTCACCGGATGCGGGATTTTGTTAAATCAAAAAAAATACATCGTTCCAGCATCGATATTAATTGCTTAATTAATGATGCAATTGGCTTATGCGAATCTTACTTTAAGTTAAATAGCATCACACTGAAGCTACAACTTAAGCACCCTATTCCAAGCTTATGTATTGATGCCATTCAAATAGAACAAGTGATATTAAATTTAATTAAAAATAGCATTGAGGCATTAATTAATGTACCGCCATCAATGCTAAGAAAACTAAGTATACAGACAACGGTCAATGAAAATAATACGATTGAAATTAGAATAAAAGACAACGGCCCAGGTATTGATTTTACCGAACAAAGCAAAATATTAACTCCATTTTACACCACAAAATCAGAAGGTATGGGCATGGGGTTATCCATTTGCCGTTCAATCATAGAGGCTCATAAGGGTACATTGCGCTTTAACAGCGAACCGGGAAAAGGTAGTACTTTTTATTTCACTTTACCTATAGAGCAAATTAACAATGGAATCTAACT
Organism: Methylobacter sp.; assembly: GCA_028712225.1. Taxonomy (GTDB): domain Bacteria; phylum Pseudomonadota; class Gammaproteobacteria; order Methylococcales; family Methylomonadaceae; genus JABFRC01. The sequence continues at coordinate 2,596 of JAQTQN010000035.1, read as the reverse complement.
CACAAAATGTTGTTGTCTATTTAATTGATGATGAATTTGCAGTGCGCGATGCGTTGGCGCTTTTAATTAAAGCCTCAGGGTGGGCCGTTAAAAGTTTTGATTGTGCTCAAGACTTTTTAATAAATTATGACCATGATGTTACAGGTTGTTTAATATTGGATGTAAAAATGCCTGTTATGGGCGGTCTTGAATTACAGGAAGAATTAATTAAAAAAAATATTAATATTCCTATTATTTTTATTAGTGGTAATGCGGATATTCCCGATTCGGCAAAAGCATTCAGAGCTGGTGCCGTGGATTTTTTGGAAAAGCCTTTTGAAAAAAGCATATTGTTGGAACGTATTGACGAAGCCGTACAAAAGGACATAAAAACAAGGCAACAACTGGTTGAAAAGACCAGCATTCAAGACTGTTTTAACCGATTGACAGCCAGAGAAAAAGAAGTATTACAGCTAATCGTCAACAGCCATTCAAACAAAGAAGCCGCAAAAATACTGGATGTAAGCCCTCGCACTATCGACGCACATCGAGCCCGGGTAATGGAAAAAATGCAGGCGGATAATGTGGCGGCATTGGTCACCATGGTGATGAGCTATGAACTATTGAACAAATCGTTTGCACCGGGGGAAATTCAATAGCAATTCGCCAAGTTTTAGCAGTAAATCGTTTAAAACGCATTACTAGCCAATTAAAACTTTCTATCAGTAGGATTAAGCTGGACTGATGGCTCTACATCGGAGATATATCTAACACTTAGTTTGTTTGTGCTTTGACGCCAAATATCGACCACAAATTGCGTTGACCGTTCTTTGTCCAGTCTATCAGTGCTTTCAAGCAAAAAATTCACTATGGCAAAATCATCCATCTGACGAACAGAAAGATTACGGATATTAAAGTTGGCCTGTTGTCTTGCTGTTTTCAGCCAATCATCCTTGGATTGCCAATCGCGGCTCTTATCTGACCAAACTTCAAAATCATCGGCTAATAAAGGCATCTGCTGATTTTCTTTATCTCCAATGAATGCGATCAACGCTTGTTCCCGTGACTTGTATTCTGTGACATCACGGGTTACGGCATGGGCGCTCAATTCCGGAGGCATCAATACCATTTCTTGGCAAATTGCCGACATTGACAACAATAACGTAATGGCTAAAAAGCCTCTATTTGTTATTTTGCGCATTTTGCAGTGTCTAAGAGATATGTGCCGTAGAAAAAATGATTGCTTGAGAAAGCTCAAACATCCCGTCTGGATAAATACTATTTGTTTACAATTTAAGAGCCGGTGACACACCCCACCAAGTTGCCGTTTTGGGTTGGATACCCACCCGTGCCAGTTGTTTGAGCCTCATTGGACCATACGCCCTGAAGCTTCCAATAATATCCTCCAATCAATACTGTTCCTGGTGACAAACCGGTATTTGATGGACCAAATGTCCATGAGCACTTGTCAGCAACCTCATCATAAAATGAATCAAACCACCCACCCCAGTAAGGAGGTGAGCCATTAGATGGAAAATACCCAGGATCAGTGACGGCCTCAAACAATTCGTGTGCAGTAACATTCGCTAATGCAGCAAGACCTTGCGATTGTTGATGCATCGACGGTATGCCTGCAACAGCACCAGACGTTTGAGATTTCATGGTCCGGATAGCTGGGGCATAAGGACTACTTGGATCACATCCAAAATCATCATTTAGATCGAAAAAGAATGCAAACTGCACCGGAACTCCATTGCAAATACCCGCACTGTGATATGCACAGTAATTGGCAGTTCCGCGTTTTATATCGGTGTACACAGGATAGTAATCAGACTTGGAATTAATTGTAGAGTTAACAACAGAACAAATCTTTGCAAGGACATTACTTGGATTAGCACTTGCAATAGAAGTATCAATTATCGGACTGGAGGATTGATGGGATAGTTCAGCGGGCAGGTATTCATTGATGGCGCTAGCGTAAGTTGAGCCATAAAAATTTTGGTAAAAATGCATCAATCCAAAAATTTTATCGCTGTAATATCTTGGGTTGTACCAAGAAGCCCCCCAAAAAATAGGCGTGGTATTTACATGAGACATTACGTTAACTGGATTGGTATGCGGGGTCATTAAATAGCCGTTTATATTACTCGCATTAATTGTCGATTTTTTTGTACTAATTACCGACTTTTCAGCACTGCTAACTTCTTTTGACCAAAAATAACTAACAGGCGTATTACTTGGCGGCGCTAAATCTTCCACTTCTGTACTAGCAGGTTTATTTTCTTCCGCGAAAACAGTAGCAATAAGTGTCTGTAAAACGATAAGTGATAAGAGAGTTTTTCGCATAGTGCCGCCTTAAAAGTAAGTCGATTTATTAAATGGCTGTGACTATTTTATAATCCGCTATTTCTGATTAACTATATCGATCTAGCTATGGATAATATTTGTTGATAGTAATTAAAAAGACAGCTCAAATAAATGCGTACAAACACCTATTTTTAAAAAAGTCATTTTGCTTATATCCTTAGCTGTTTCAGAATAAATCAAATGCAGGTACGGGATCATTGGGTGTCTCAGCAGAGATGGTTAACGTGCCAGTCTGTGCAAAGAGATTTTG
>JAQTQN010000230.1 GCA_028712225.1 Methylobacter sp. | reverse complement strand
TCATTCATAGTTAGCGCCTAAATTACTTTTGAGAATTGCTGCTGCTTTTTTTGCGCCAAGTATTTATCAAACACCATACAAACATTGCGTATCAACAACCGGCCTGCCGGTAACACGCTAATGTCCTTTGATGTGAGTGATAGCAAACCATCCGCCTGCATAATTGCCAATGCCCGCAGCTCATCGGCAAAGTAATGGCTGAAATCGATACCAAACTGCTGTTCGATAGGGCTGAAGTTCAGCGAAAAATGGCAGATCAGCTGGGTAATCACTTCACGACGTAGCTTGTCATCTTCGTTTAAATCAACACCTTTAAATACCGGCAACTTGCCCTGCTTGATCAGCTGATCGTACTCGTCCAGCTCTTTGACGTTCTGGATATAGGCATCGCCCACCCGGCCGATTGAGGTAATCCCCAAACCCACCAAATCGCAATCCGAATGCGTAGAGTAGCCCTGAAAATTGCGATACAACTTGCCTTCGCGCTGGGCAACCGCCAGCTCATCATCGGGTTTGGCAAAATGATCCATACCGATGTAAACGTACCCGGCTTCAATCAGCCGTAAGCCGACCATTTGCAAAATGGCCAATTTAACGTCCGCGGTCGGCAAGTCGTCATCGTTAATCTGCCGTTGGGTTTTAAACCGGGCGGGCATGTGGGCGTAATTAAAAATGGAGAAGCGATCGGGCGACACCGCCAACACTGTTTCCAAGGTCTTAGCGAAGGTGTCAACCGTTTGCAGCGGCAGGCCATAGATCAAATCAATATTGGTTGACCGAAAACCTTCCGCTCTGGCTGCGGCCAATACAGCAAAGGTTTGTTCTTCACTTTGTAATCGGTTGACGGCTTTTTGTACCGCCGGATCAAAATCCTGCAAACCTAAGCTGATGCGGTTAAAGCCAAGCTCCCGTAATTGTTTGATGGTGTGATCGTTGGTTTCCCTGGGATCGACTTCAATTGAATATTCGCCCTCGTCGTCATCCCTCAAATGAAAGTGCTCGCGCGTTGCCGCCATCAGTTGCTGCATTTGCGGATAGCTTAAAAATGTCGGCGTACCGCCGCCCCAGTGCAATTGATTGACTACTCGGGACTTGTCGAACAGTGCCCCTTGCATTGCTACTTCTTTCAGCAGGTTTTCCAAATAAGGCACTGCATGATTGCGGTTTTTGGTGACGATTTTGTTGCAGGCGCAATAAAAGCAAACGGTATCGCAAAACGGAATATGAAAATACAACGACAGCGGCCCACCGGCAGCATTCGATTTGGCAATATGCTGCCGGTAATCCTGATCGGTAAAACCGGAATGCAGCTCCAGCGCAGTTGGGTATGAGGTATAACGAGGTCCGGCTTTGTCGTATCGATTAATTAAATCAATATCAAACTGAATCGATTGGTTCATCGTTCCTGCGGTGCTCATAACAAGCGCTCATATACGGCTTGATAACGGCCTACGCTGACCGGCCAGTTGCGCTCGGTTTCGACATAGTGCCTGCCTGCGGTTCTGAACGCATCCCATTGTTGACGGTTAGCTAATAAATTCAGTACCGATTCGGCTAAGGAATTAGCGTCTCCGGCCTTGAACAAACAACCATTTTCGCCATCCCTGATTAACTCTTTATGACCACCGACATCGGAAGCCACTACCAATCGTCCTTGAGCCATGGCTTCTAATGGTTTTAACGGCGTCACCAATTCCGTCAGGCGCATAGACAAGCGCGGATAAACAAAAATATCCACCTGGTTGTAGTAATCCTGCACCAGGTCGTGAGATACCCGGCCGGTAAAAATAACGTGTTGCTCCAGCTTCAGCTCGGTGACTTTCTGTTTAATCAATTGCTCTTGTGGGCCGCCGCCTACCAGTAACAACCGGGTGTCCGGTTGCTTGTCGACAATTTTTGGCAAGGCATCCAATAACAGCAACAAGCCTTCGTATGCATAAAAAGAGCCGATAAAGCCCAGGACAATTTTGCCTTGCAAGCCTAATTCACTGCGTAACGTTTGATCTGCCTGTACGCCGTAAGTGAAGCGTTCAATATCAACAGCATTAGGAATAACGGTGATTTTGTCGGCCGGGACGCCACGCGTGACTATATCCGCACGCAAGCCCTCGCAAATAGTAGTTACCGCATCGGCCCGCTTAAATACGTGCGTTTCCAACGCCTTGGTGACGTGATAACGCAAACTGCCTTCGCTGGTGGTGCCGTGATCAACTGCGGCATCTTCCCAAAACGCCCGGCATTCGTACACCAACGGCAACTTGTGTTTTTTAGCGGCGTTAAGCGCGGCCAGACCGTTTAGTGCCGGTGAATGGGCATGCAGAATGTCCGGCTTTATTTCCGGGATGATTTCATCCAAGCGTTTTGATAATGACTGCACGATAGACCATTGATTAAACCCAGGCAGTTTAGAGCATAAGCCTACTGGCTCATCGGAACGATAAAAGTCCAAACCATCCACCGTTTCAAGGGATGCTTTGGCGACACTGTGTTTGGCTGAGGTGACATGAAATGTTTGCCAGCCCAGTTGACGCTGTTGTTCCAGAATAGCCCGGGTTCTAAAGGTATAACCGCTATGCAGCGGAATGGAATGATCAAGAATGTGCAGGATTTTCATAAGAAGGGGAAGAATTTACCTTGAGGCATCAACTAAAGTAGGTCAAATCAACGCCACTCAAGGCATTACGGGATTTGCATGTTTTGGCATTTTTACTTTTCAGACTGGTAAAGTCAACTTTGCCCGCACTCGACACTATTTATTAATATACCTGCTAATGACGCTGACAAATTTGAATGGTTTAGTAAACCCTAATATTATGCTGTTTCTTAGTCATTTTCTCTGGAGCCACTCATGCGTAAATCATTTAAATCCGGACTGACCACTTTTGCGGCAGTTGTATTGTTGTCAGGCGTTGCTGTCACCAGTCACAGCGAAAACATCTCGCCTAAACAGGCTGAAGCCGAGTTATCAGCAAAAAAAGCCGTTATCATCGATGTGCGTGAAGATGGTGAGTTTCAGGAACAGCATATCCCGGGCGCAATTCACATCCCGCTGGGGCAACTAGCCTCCAGGTTATCTGAACTCGAACCTTATAAAAACAGCCAGATAATTACCCAGTGCCGTAGCGGCGGACGCTCAGCAAAAGCCGCAGATCAACTAATAGCGGCCGGGTTTACTAATGTGCAAAATCTGGATGGAGGTATCCAAGCCTGGGAAAAAGCAGGATTATCCACTAAGTAGATGTGAGCGGTTCATTTGGGATTGCACACTTTTTCAGCGAAGAGAGGATAAAAAATATAAGTCCGAGTATTATTAAAATTAACAAAAAACACTAACCCGGTTTTATGCATTCAAAATGCGTCAGGGCAGGGATTTCAATTTGTCGTTCAATTAAAGTCCCTGATGGGCGTTTATGCCTTAACAGGGATTACTTTTTATTTCACGTTACCTACCGAGCTAAACTAATGGACATTAATATGACGAATGCGTTGGTCTATTTGGTTGATGATGAATTGGCGGTGCGTGATGCATTGACGCTTTTGCTCAAAACATCCGGGTTTGCAGTAATCAGTTATGATTCGGCTGAAGCCTTTTTAAATAACTATGTTGCCGACCAGCCGGGCTGCTTAATCCTTGATGTAACAATGCCGGTTATGGGGGGGCTTGAACTGCAGGAAGAGTTAGTCAAAAGAAACATTAATATCCCCATCATCTTTATCAGTGGCAATGCTGATATTCTAAATTCAGTAAAAGCCATAAAAGCCGGTGCTGTGGATTTTCTGGAAAAGCCGTTTGATAATCAAATGTTTCTACAGCGCATTAATGACGCGCTAAAAAAAGATATGTTGGCTAGAAAGCAACGCACATAAAAACATCGGGTACAAAAGTGTTTTGTCTGGCATTACACTTTAGACGCAGCACAGAGCAGTATTGATTAATGAGGCCTGATAGCTTTGAACTATTACAGGAGAGATCGTTGGCAACTACAGATCCTGAAAATGCATCTTTAATTCTGCACTTGAGCAATGCTGTCAATGAATGACCTGTTTAGAATTAAAGACTTTATTCCCCATGGCTATTGTTTGGCGTGGAGCCCGGGATTACTTTGGCTGCACGTTATTTCTGATTTGCTGATTACGTTTTCGTATTATTCAATTCCCCTGAGTCTTATCTATTTTATCCGGCAGCGCAAAGACTTGCCCTATCCAT
>JAQTQN010000034.1 GCA_028712225.1 Methylobacter sp. | reverse complement strand
GAAGTAGAAAAATGTTTTTTGTAGGCGTCGCTCCCACTGGGTTTTGATTAGTACGACAATATTGCCTTGAGGCATAGTGAGTACCGGATTTTTTTAGAGACCAAGCAATGAAGTTACTTTTAATCATCTTGCCGCTGGCGGTAAGTTTTACCGGTTGCGCTGTCGCGCCATGGGAGCGCGGCAATCTGGCTAAGCCGCAAATGGCTTCAGATCCGCATCCGTTACAGACTGAATTGAGTGGTCACAGTCATGGCAGCCGTGAAGCCGCCGGTGCTGGCGGTTCCGCTTCAGGAGGTGGTTGTGGCTGCTATTAAAAGTAAAAACAAGCGCTTGGGCGAGGCGAACACACCTAATCCATTACAGTCACTTACCGCTGCCGCCTTGCTGTTGCCGGGTGTAATGCTTGGGGTTGCCCAAGCCGCCGATGAAGATGAATTTACCTTTCAATATGGTCGCTACGAAGAAAGCCATCGTAATCTAGGCGATGTTAAAAGCCAGTTCGACCCAATTTCCGTTGATAGCTTGCAAGCCGGTTCAAAAATCAGCTTAACCGACCGGGTTAAATTTGCGTTTAACTATATTCAAGATACTTGGTCCGGGGCAACGCCGATTACTACCGCGCCGTCGGTTCGACAAGGTAATCAACAATATCAGCAAAATAACGTGGTGGCTGGGGCCTCACCTTATGTTCAAGATGGTAATGGCGGAAAGGTTTATTTTGATAATCAATTTAACCCCGTGCGTATCATTAATGACACTGGTACCGATGCTGACGGAAATCTGACTGTCGATTACAGCAAGGACACGGAGTTAGTCCATACAATGGCTCTTGCTTCGCCGGAAACTCGAAAAGAAGGCAACTTCAAATTGGGTTATGAGTGGGATGAGGCAGCAGTAGATGTTGGCGGCGGCATTTCTATCGAAAAAGATTATGAATCACGCTTTGGAAATTTGGGGGGGCGGTTGGATTTTAATCAAAAACTAACCAGTCTGACTGGCGGGATTAGTTACACCAACAGCGATACCTCTGCACGATTTGATCATGATGTTCTTTCTAAGCCTGATGGGATTGACGGTGTTTACATTGATACCAGTCACTATGCAAATTATATAGAGCAGACCTCAGACGGCAATGGTTACCTGATGACTGGAAATCGCCAGGATTGGGCGGCAAATTTAGGCTTGACACAAATTCTCTACAAAGATGCTTTGGTAAAATTCGGCGCTGGGTATACCCGCAGCACAGGCTATATGGCAAATCCATACAAAGCAGTCACGGTGTTTTTTGTTGACCCTGATCTAAATAGCTTTGTTAATCAGCAGGAAGAATACAGCTCAGGTAATGGATATGTTAATCAGCCTTATGCCGGATTAATTAAACCATTTTTAGAGCAACGTCCCAATGTGCGTGATCAATGGAACTTCAGCACTGGTTACGTACAATATATTAATCCTCTGGATGCTGCGTTGCATTTTGATTACCGGTTTTTTCATGATGACTGGGGAATTGATGCACATACCTTTGAAGCCGATTGGGTACAGCCCTTGGGTTCTGGTTGGACGGTAACTCCGCGGCTGCGCTATTACACTCAAGATGCTGCAGATTTTTACACGCCATATATCATCTCTAAGCAGGCGAAACGGGGGGTTAAGACAGACGCGGATGGCAATCCTGAGTTTGATGCTGACGGCAATGTTATAGAAATTCCATATGACGCCAGTAAGTTGCCAGCTCATTTCTCTAGCGACCACCGTTTATCCGGTTACGGAGCACTCAGTGGCGGGTTAGTGTTAACCAAGCAGTTCGCCAAGGGTTTAACCCTGGAAGCAGGTTTTGAATATTACAATCACAAGGGGTCGTTCAAGCTGGGCAGTGGCGGCGAGAGTGATTATGCCGATTTTAGTTATTACACCGCTAATGCTGCATTAAAAGTTAACTTGGAGTCAGTGGGGCGTGCGATGAGTGGTGGGGAACATGATCATCATGCCATGCATCACAATCACGGTGCGCCGTTGCCCGCTGGGGTCATGTTTGGCCATGTGATGACCACGCCAGGCGATATTATGGTCGGTTATCGTTACATGTACAGCCGCCAGGACGGCCGAATGTTGCATGAGAACGAACTTGCTGCTGATCAGGATATTGTCAGTAATGGCTGCAATCTTGAGCCGGGCTTAACCTGCCGGACGTCGCCGGCTTTCATGAATATGCACATGCACATGCTGGATATTATGTATGCACCTACCAGCTGGCTTAACCTGATGGTGATGCCGCAGTTTATGGACATGGATATGAAGGTGCGATCGCTGGGTGGTGTAACGCCGGATGTTAATCGCGATCATTTACATGGCGGTCATGAAACGGGCGGTGTCGGCGATACCGGTTTATATGCGATGTTCAAGTTATATCAAGGCGCAGGGCATGACATTAACATGGGTGTGGGCGTTACTGCCCCGACCGGTACTGTCGACATAAAGCTTAAGCGTATGCATACCAAAGATGAAGGTTATATTCATTATGGAATGCAGTTGGGTAGCGGTACCTGGGATTTTAAACCCAGCATCACTTACACAGGAAAAGTCGATGACTGGTCTTGGGGCGCGCAAGTAAACGGTACTAAACGACTGGAAAATAGAAACCAAGCAGGTTTTGCTTTTGGCGACCAGCTTCAATCTACCGCGTGGGGTAGTTACAGCCTGTTTAATTGGCTATCTGCTTCAGTGCGGGGTATTTATACGGTTCAAGGTGCTGTTAAGCATCAGTTTAATGCTGTGATCGGGGACACTTCAGACCAGGGTGGTGTTGCTATTCTTAGTGATATGGGGGACGTCAACCCCAAAGAAGGCTCAATGGACAATCCCAAAAACTATGGGGGTCGCTATTGGGATGTGGGTTTCGGTTTGAATGCGACGATTCCAACCGGTTCGCTTGCCGGTAATACCTTTAGTGTGGAATGGCTGCAACCGGTTGAAGATGATGTCAACGGCTATCAGCTTGAACGCAATGGCACCTTGAATGCGACCTGGAGTTATGGGTTTTAAGCCTGACAGGAGCCAGTAAATATCAAGTGGGAGCGACGCCTTCGTCGCGACTTAGGATTTCGCCAAAATTACTTCCTTATTTACGATCGTGTTGTAGGGAAGTTATTTTCAATCATATGCTTAAAATAAACTTCGCGACGAAGGCGTCGCTCCCACTTTTATGTCGGGTTGTACAGCGGACAGTTCACTTAATTCAGAAAACCTCATTTTGATCCCCACTTCCAATAATCCAAAATTTTGTCGTCTTGGTTTTAACGCCATGGGCACCCCGTGTGAAATCCAGTTATTTGCCAAAGATGAAGCCCAAGCCCGGCAGGTTGTAGATGTTGTCATCGCCGATGTGCAGCGGCTTGAGGCCTTGTATTCCCGTTATCGCGAAGACAGTTTTTTATCTGCCATCAATCGGGCGGCGGCAGTCGGTGGTGCGATTACGGTCGATGCTGAAACTGCAGGCCTGTTAAATTACGCAGTAACTTGTTATCAACAAAGCGATGGCTTGTTCGATATTACCTCGGGTATTTTGCGGCAAGCCTGGCGATTTGACCGGGGTCAGTTACCTGATCAAAGTCAAATTGAATGTTTGCTCGATAAAGTTGGCTGGGAAAAGGTTAGTTGGGATGGGGCTGTGTTGACGTTTCCAGTCTCTGGCATGGAGCTGGATTTAGGCGGCGTGGTTAAGGAGTACGCGGTGGATAGAGTTGCTACGCTGTGCATGCAGCATGGCGTTAAGCATGGCCTGATTAATTTAGGCGGCGACATTAAGCTTATCGGTCCGCGTCCTGATGGCGCATCTTGGCGGGTCGGAATCGCTGATCCTCGCAAGAAGGGGGTGACGCTGGATACATTGTCGTTGCATTCCGGCGCGGTGGCGAGTAGTGGTGATTATGAGCGCTGCATTGAAGTTGCCGGAGTGCGCTATGGCCATGTACTGAATCCAAAAACCGGTTGGCCGGTGAAAAAACTGGCGGCGGTGACGGTAGTCGGTGATTTTTGCGTGGTGGCGGGTAGTGCTTCTACTATCGCTATGCTGAAAGAAGAACAAGGCCCAGCCTGGCTTGAATCTTTGGGTCTACCGCATCTGTGGGTGGATGTTAGCGGTAAGATAGGCGGTACGTTAATGAAGACAAGAAATAAACGAGGGAGAAAACGATGAGTAAATGCACTACTTGCGGAGCCGATCGTTTGCCGGGTGCTACAGTGTGTCCGGTATGCGGCAGATTCTATTCAAAAATTATCGAATTGATTGCTGCAGAAGAAGCTGACGAAGAAAGGCGATCCTGGCGTGGGCGTTTAAAGCGCATTGTTGGCGCGGATGATGTTAAAGCAGCGTTGAAGAATGAGGTGAAAGTTGCGATAGCCGGACTAAATACCAAGGCACGGTTTACGTTATTTGTGATATTTGTTTTTGTGTTTGCCTTGGTGGTGACGGTTTTATAGTGGGATTGAACTCCTCAGTCTGGGACGCTTTGAGGAGTTCATGATTGTCTAAAGGCCGTAATTATTTTTCTAGTAAATCAAGTTTGCCTTCTTTGCCGTTCCAGTCTTCTGCGTCAGGTAGTGGCGATTTTACTTCTGTGATTGTTGGCCATTTTTTGGACAATTCTGCGTTCAATTCAATAAAATTTTCTTGTCCTTCAGGCACTTCATCTTCGGCGTGAATAGCATTAGCCGGGCATTCCGGCTCGCATAATGTGCAATCTATGCATTCATCCGGGTCAATAACTAAAAAGTTTGGGCCTTCGTGAAAGCAATCGACTGGGCAAACATCGACACAGTCAGTAAATTTACATTTGATACAGTTTTCAGTGACTACAAAAGCCATAATTATTACCAAGTAAGTTAAGAGAAAAGTGTGTTTTAGCAAGGCCGGGCATTTTAACAGAAAGCCTTAAGCTATTGAATGCTACTGAGTCATTGCAAGCCATTATTAACTGTTTGAGGAGTGATAAATTTATCTAGGGACAAGAATCTATTCCGCTTCAGCAGAATTAAACAGAGATAAAAAAATATTTCTTTCACCGCCAATTTTGCGTTCTTTGGTATTTTGCAGTGCCAGCTTAGCTTCAATTTTGAGTTGATTATCGGCAAGGGCTTGTTCTTTACGAGTTGGCGCGGCAATAGCGCGTTCGAAGTATTGGCTGGCAGCTTTTGGGTTATTGCGTTGGAGCAGGAATTCACCGTAAAAATAGTTGCAGTCTATGCCGTTGGGGTTGATGGCAAGTGCGGTTTCTAATAATTTTTGGGCTTCGTCATCATCACCAAACGCAATCGGCCATTTGGGTGCCATGTAATAAAGAGTGCCCAGTGTAACGTGGGCCGAGCCGTTCATGGCAGTGGGGTTGATAGTGATGACTTTAATCAGTAATTCTCGGGATTCTTTAATGGCATTTAATGCCGAAAAAGCATCCATGTGTGCAGCGTAGGAGGTTTTTACCAAGGCTTGCCAGAATAAGGGCTCGGCGGCGCCTGGATGCTGCTGAGTGAGTGCGATAGTTTTAGTTAGGAGTTGTGCGTAAGCATCGGCTTGTTGAGCTTTGGGTGTGTTGTAGTAAACAATTGCCCACTCGGATTCAATACGGTCAAGAGCGTTGTTAAAACTCTCCGCGCAGCCGATATTTGAAAGTAGCAAAAAAACAACAAAAAATAGAATTTTCATGTCGCGAATATAAAATAAAATTCACGACAATACAATATGTCTATGAAAAACTTAAAATTAACGCCATTCTGAGTACGGGTGAATAGCTAGATTGTTGTTGTAATAACGCAAATCATCGGTCACATCCTGACCTGCCCAGGATGGTTTTAAGAAATGTTGGTCAACTTCTGATAACTCAATTTCCGCAACGATTAGGCCTTGGTTATCACCGGAAAATTCGTCGATTTCCCAGAGATTGCCGTCATGGTTAACAAAGTGACGAACCTTTTCAATTAAAGGCTTTCTGCACAGGTTGGCTAATATTTCCTGGGCGTCAGTTAACGGGATTGGATATTCATATTCATGCCGTTGGTTACCGATGGTCGCGCTTTTGATATTAAGCCAGGCGTGGTTGTCGCTGATTCTGACCCGTATCGAACTGGTTGATTGGGAGCTTAAATAGCCTTGGCAATAGTTGACCGAGTGGTCGATATGCTGGCGCCAGTCGTCGTTAACAAGCAGAAATTTGTGTTCTATTTCAATGGCCATGATGATTTCTGGTCAGATTATTGGCAATGACTGCCGTCGCAGTAGGGTGGGGTTTGAGTTTTGGTGCAAGCGCAGAGCATTACAGTGCCGCTTTGTTCCGGGAAGAATTTCAACGAACGCTTGTCGGTTTCGGCGGTTTTGTGGGCGCCATCGCATAACGGCATCGTGGCGCTTAATCCGCAGCTGCACCAGGCATATTTTTCACCGGCGATTACTTCAACAGCAATCGGTGCGTCGGTTTTGTTGGTCATGTGATCATCCTCTTTATTAAAGAGTGCGGATTATAAGTGAACTATATCGGAGGGTGTAGCCAGTCGTTGTATTTCACTTATATAGATAACGTTGACAGGTGGCTTTATTTAATTGATGGGCAGTGCTAAAGTAATAGTGTATTGAATTACTTGGTTTTTATCTTCTGATGCCGAATGTTCGGCGCAGATTTTTTAGATGTTTTATTTAGGAGAATCAAATGGCTTTCGAACTTCCTGCATTACCTTACGCCAAAGACGCTTTGGCACCGCATATCTCAGCTGAAACACTGGAATATCATTACGGCAAACATCACCAAACTTACGTCACCAATCTGAACAATTTGATTGTCGGCACCGAGTTTGAAGGCTTGTCTTTAGAAGAGATCGTTAAAAAATCTTCCGGCGGTATTTTTAATAACGCCGCGCAAGTATGGAATCACACTTTTTACTGGAACAGCTTGACGCCAAACGGCGGCGGCGAACCTACCGGCGCCTTGGCTGAAGCTATCAATGCGACATTCGGTTCATTTGCTAAATTCAAAGAAGAATTGACTAAAACTGCCGTAACCACTTTTGGTTCCGGTTGGGCTTGGTTGGTTAAAAATGCCGATGGCAGCTTGGCATTAGTCAGCACCAGCAATGCAGCGACGCCATTAACTGCAGGCCAAACGCCGTTGTTGACAGTCGATGTATGGGAACATGCTTATTACATCGATTACCGCAACGCACGTCCTGCCTATTTGGAAGCGTTTTGGGCATTGGTTAACTGGGATTTTGCTGCCAAGAATTTCGCAGCGTAATCCGATTTAATTAAACTTAAAAACCTTCTGCGTCTTATGATGCAGAAGGTTTTTTTATGGGAGCGGAAAAATGACTACAGTATTGATTACCGGTGCCAACCGGGGCTTAGGATTAGAATTTGTGCGGCAATACGCGGCGGAAGGCTGGCAAGTCATTGCTGCTAGCAGGCAACCGGCGCTGGCTACAGAATTGAATAAACTGGCTTTGGCGTATCCCAACATTCAGCTGGAAACGCTGGATGTAGCCGAATTTGAGCAGATTGATGCGTTGGCTAAAAAACTGGTCAATCAACCAATTGATGTACTGATCAACAACGCCGGTATTTATGGCGATGAGCGTGGTCATGGCTTTGGCCAGTTGGACTATCAAACCTGGACCAAAACACTAACAGTGAACACGCAAGCGCCGGTAAAAATGGCAGAAGCGTTTTTACCGCAAATTAAACAAGGTAAAAATAAGCTGATAGTGACGGTTAGCAGCTTGATGGGCAGTATTGCCGATAACGGCAGTGGCGGCAGTTTGTTATATCGATCCAGTAAATCGGCTGTGAATTCGGTGATGAAAAGCTTGGCGATTGATCTTAAGGACCAAGCAATCAGCACACTTATCTTGCATCCAGGCTGGGTTAGAACTGATATGGGTGGCCCTAACGGGTTGATTGATGTTGAGGAAAGTGTAACCGGTATGCGGCAAGTAATTGCCGGATTTTTATTAGCGCAAACGGGCACTTTTGTTAAATATGACGGGGCCGTGGCGCCATGGTGAGAGAGATGATTAAAAAAATACTTTGTGTGAGTTTGTTGTTACCAGGTTTGGCGGTTGCCGGTACCGTTATTCCAGAGGCGATTAGGGTGCCGAGTGGCGGCAAGATTGTGTTGTCGGTGCATGCCAAGGGCGACCAAATTTATCAATGTACACTTGAGTCAGGTAACTACGCTTGGCAGTTACAAGCGCCCGATGCTGTTTTGTTTGACGCGCAAGACCATGAGGTTGGCAAGCATGTTGCCGGACCGACGTGGCATTATCAGGATGGCAGCGAAGTGCGCGGGCGATTACTGAGTAAAGTCGATGTAACGCCGGAGTCAACGATTTCCTGGCTGTTGCTTGAGGCGGTTGAGCACAAAGGTAAAGGTGTGTTGGCTGATGTAGACTTTATCAATCGTATCAATACTCAGGGCGGATTACCGCCGGTGTCTGGCTGCAATGGCAATCACTTAGGCTCAGAGAAGCGAGTGGCTTATTCGGCAGATTACGTTTTTTATACAAAATAGCCCTTCAGCTTCAAATGACATCTAGCCGCTATCGCAACAATAAAATTCGAGGCTATTTAACTGTCGGTACTTTCGTTAAGAATTTGCCGTAAAAAAGGCAGCGTGAGTTTGCGTTTAGCGGCCAATGAGGCGCGGTCGAGTTTTTCTAGCAAAACCCAAAGGCCATGAATATCCCTGGAGTAATGAGTGAGTAAAAACTGCCCGACTTTGGGAGAAATTTCAAAGCCAAGCTGATCGGCTTTGAAGATTAAGGCTGCGATTTTATCGGTATCGCTTAAAGGCTTTAGTTTGAGGGTCAGTCCCCAGTTGAGGCGGGTTTTGAGGTCGGGTAATTCGATGGTCAATAATTGGGGTGGGCAGTCGGCCGATAAAATCAGCTTATGATCGCGTTCCCGGTGACGATTGAAAAAATTAAAAAACGCTAATTCCCATGCCTGATTTCCGGCGATGGTTTCGATGTTGTCAAAACACACCAGTTCGATTTCTTCCAGGCCATTGAGCAGCGTCGTCGGCGTAGGCAGTTTTGAGGTCGACAAATCAAAGTAAAACGAACTTATTCCCTGCTGCTGCGCCAGTTGGCAGCAGGCTTGCAGCAAGTGACTTTTGCCTTCTCCGGTGGCGCCCCATAGAAATAGCTGTTGCTCACCTGGCCCAATAACGGATTGTTGCAAGTGAGAAATTATTTCCTGATTGGGGCCGGGATAAAAGTCGTTAAACGTTTGATTGGCCCGAAAATCAAAATCCAGGGGAAGCTGTTCGGCCATAGTTATGCTTGTTTGCCAACAAAACGCACATACAGCGAAGCGCCAAAGAACAGCATCAGGCTAAGGGCGACTTCCAATCCGGCGTATACCCGTTCAGCGCTGTTTACATACGCTTCAACACTGCCGTGAGTAAAGTAAATCAGGCTGGCATAAGCCGCCCAGGCACAGCTTCTGGTGTTTCGCGCCAATAAGCCACGCATCGGTAACAACAGCGGTGTTACTCCCACTAATAAAACCAGCGCCACGGGGAAGCGAGTTGATGGCGCTAATACGGTATTCCATAGCATCAACAGTGCAAACAGGCCGAAAAATCCCACCAACGCCAGGATATAAAAATAGTTTGGTTTAATGGTCATGAGGCGGATTTTAGGCTAATTGCCGTTTTTGCCAGGCGAGCGCCCAACGCGCGACACAAGGCTTTTTCGTGATCGGACAACGCCCCGTGACTGATTGAACAATGGCTTGGGCCGTATGGCGTGCCGCCGGTGGCGGTTTCTCGCAATGCGGCTTCGGAGTAGGGAATTCCTACCAGCAACATGCCGTGATGCAACAGCGGCAACATCATCGATAACAAGGTGCTTTCCTGGCCGCCGTGCAGGCTGCCGGTCGAGGTAAACACGCCGGCCGGTTTGCCGGATAGTGCGCCGGAAAACCAGACTTCCGTCGTGCTGTCGATAAAGTATTTCAGCGGTGAGGCCATATTGCCAAAATGGGTAGGGCTGCCTAAGGCCAAACCGTCGCAGGTTTTGAGATCATCCAGAGTGGCGTAAATCGCACCTTCGGCCGGGATGGTATCGGCTGTTTTTTCGCAGACAGTGGATACGTCAGGCACGGTTCTTAGGATCGCCTCCGCGCCGGAAACGGACTCGATACCGCGGGCAATCTGGTTAGCCATTTGCGCAGTGGTACCGTGCCGGGAAAAATATAACACCAAAATTTTGGTCATAAGATGGATTTTAATTATATTTACAGGATTGCCAGCACATCTTCAGGCGGTCGACCGATAGCTGCTTTATCATTAGCCAGCACGATCGGGCGCTCTATTAACACCGGGTGTTTAACCATCGCGGCAATTAATGCATCGCGACTTAAACCGGCATCGTCAAAGTGGTTAGCTTTGTAGTCGGCTTCTTTCTTGCGCATCAACTCACGCGGCTCCAAGCCCAGCTTTTGCAGAATATCATCCAGCTCCTGTGCGCTGGGTGGATTTTTTAGGTATTCGATAACTTCCGGTTCAATGCCTTGCTCTTGTAGTAATTGCAAGGTCTGGCGGGATTTGCTGCAACGCGGATTATGATAAATTTTTACACTCATGAGCTCTCACACGGTCAGTAAAACAAAAAAATATAAATTCAGCGTGAAACGCAATAACCCCTCTCCAGCGGGAGAGGGTAGGGTGAGGGGAATATAAAGCAAGGCAAAATGCTTACTTTGATCCCCTCATCCCAGCCTTCTCCCAGAGGGAGAAGGAGGTGAATTGTCGTGCTGAATAGTTACAAAGTTATAATATCAGCTTACTAAACCGCTCGCTTTGAAAAGGTATCCTCGGTGACAACAGAAAAAATTAGGGATAGAGCCAGGCAATACTGGTTACTGGCACGATTCGATAAACCCATTGGAATATTGATTTTACTATGGCCCGCACTTTGGGCGCTGTGGGTAGCCAGCGACGGCAAGCCTGATGTGCTGGTGTTAACAGTCATCTGTCTGGGCGTTGTATTAATGCGCGCCGCCGGTTGTGTGATTAATGATTATGCCGATCGCGACTTTGATCCGCATGTGCAACGCACCAAACAACGGCCGATTGCGGCGGGCAGAGTAACGCCAAAAGAAGCCTTGGTGGTGTTTGTAGTGCTGTGTTTAATCGCATTCGGCTTGGTGTTATTGCTGAATATCTACACGATCCTGTTGTCTTTCGTTGCTGCATTTTTGGCCGGAAGTTATCCGTTTATGAAGCGTTTTACCCAGTTGCCGCAGGCCTATTTGGGTATTGCCTTTGGCTGGGCGGTCCCGATGGCCTTTGCCGCGCAAATCAATACCATTCCGCTAGTGGCATGGCTGATGTACCTGGCGGTGGTGCTGTGGGCATTGGTCTACGACACCATGTATGCGATGGTTGATAAGGATGACGATTTAAAAATCGGCATCAAATCAACCGCCATCCTGTTTGGCGACTACGACCGCCAGATTATGGCGGTATTGCAGCTGATTATTATCGGCCTGCTGATTGCCGTCGGGCTAATGATTGCCGCAGGTTGGGCTTATTTTGCGGGGCTTGCGGTTGCGGCAGGTTTGTTCGTATATCAACAAATCTTGATTTTTAACCGTGACAAAGTCCTGTGCTTTAAAGCATTTTTGAATAACAACTGGTTTGGGGTGTCAGTGTTCGTGGGCTTGCTAGTGGATTACTGGTTAAGGTAATTCGTTGAATTTGTTTCAGATGAGTTTAAGAGAAAAAATTTGGTAAATTGCATTAAGGTTGGGGTTAGACTAACGCCGCATAATCGAGTCTGATCCCATTGATTCTCGGGGTTTGCCGAGTTGCACACATTTGGAATAATTAATTTTAGCTAAAGGGGTGAGTATGTTTTCTAAACAAATCAAATTGTCACTATGTCTTTGCGCAATATCCGCGCTGATAACTCCAACACTAAGTCAGGCAGAAACAGCCCTTGTGTTAGCTGCATCAGACACCGGGTCGATAGCGGCGAGCCGGGCTGCAGACCAAAAAGCTGCGTTAGCAAAAAAGGCCGCGGAGAGAGAAGCGAAAAAGGCGGCTGAAGCGCAAAAAGCTGCCGAATCACCAGAGCCTGCGGAAACAGCAGCGCCTTCTGAGGCACCAACACCTCCAGCTGAAGAGTCAAAGGCAGAATAATTGGTGTTCAGAAAGTGATGGTGGGGGCAAGCCCCATCACGATTGGTTCTCTAAATTCAAATGTAGGGTGGGCACGCTTTTTGTGCCCACGCGGGAATTCAAAGCAAACGGTGGGCAGAAAAGCGTTGCCCACCCTTGTAAGTATGAGTACGTTATTTATATAAATATGTATTTAATGCTGTATTTTGACTATAATTGTTAGAAATTAACATTAAATTGATATTTTATGATTATTGAGTTATCTGTAGAAAATTTCCGATCTATCAAAACAAGGCAAACATTTAGTCTTACTAAATCTAATTCTGATGAGTTAGTCGGAAATACTTTTGATCCCAATGTTCTTAGCGCTTCTCCACTACTCCGGTCAGCTGTAATTTATGGTGCTAATGCGGCTGGTAAGTCTAATTTCATCAAGGCTGTAAAGGTGATGAGAGAAATAGTGGCGAATTCAGCAAAAAACACTCAACGTGGTGACAAGTTATCTATTACTCATTTCAAATTATGCGATTCAACAGTTGGAAAACCAACAGAGTTTGAGGTTGTCTTTATTGCTGAAGGTATCAAGTACCAATATGGTTTTTCCGCAACATCTGAAAGAGTAGTGGAAGAATGGTTGTACGCATTTCCAAAATCAAGACCGCAACGCTGGTTTATTAGGGCATTTGATGAAGCTAAAAATGAATATGAGTGGGATTTTAGTTCATTTTTAACTGGTAAAAAACAAACATGGAAAGATTCTACTCGGAACAATTCTTTATTTCTTTCTACCGCAGTAATGCTTAATAGTGAACAGCTTAAGCCAGTCTATGACTGGTTTACTAAAACGCTTAAAGTTGCAGGTATTGATGGATGGGGGGCTGGCTATACGGCTGAGCTTTGTACTGAAGTGGACGGAAAAAAAGATGTTTTAAAATTTCTAAATGCAGCTGATTTAGATATTAACGATTTGAAACTTGAGTCAAAAAAAATTGATATTTCTATTTTACCTGATGATATGCCTTCCGAATTAAAGGAGCGCATACTAAAAGATCTTGAGGGTGAGGAATTTGTAGACATCAAAACCGTTCATACAACAGCACAAGGAAAAGACGTTTTATTTGAGCTTGATGATGAGTCTGACGGTACAAGAAAAATTTTCTCATTTGCAGGCCCATGGATTGACACATTAAGAAATGGCAAAGTTTTATTTATTGATGAGCTGCATGACAGCTTACATCCCCATATTGTTAAATTTTTGGTAAATCTTTTTCATGGCAAAAAAACTAACCCCAAAAATGCCCAGTTAATTTTTACGACTCATGAAACATCTATTTTGGATCAAGATGTTTTTAGGCGCGATCAAATCTGGTTTTGTAAAAAAGAAACAGATCAGACAACAGAAATTTATCCATTGTCAGATTTTAGCCCTCGGAAGGGTGTTGAAAATCTTGAAAAATCCTATTTGTCGGGGAGATATAGTGCATTACCTGTAGTGAGCACATTAGAGCTACTTGGAGAATAGTTTTGGGTAGTGAAGATTTGTTTCATAAACGCAAAGCGAAAAAACAACAAGATAGCGTTCGACGCAGTGCAAACCGTAAGCCTTACGATCATGTCCTTATTGTTTGTGAAGGTGAAAAAACAGAACCTTTTTATTTTGAAGAAATGAGGATTCATTTAGATCTTGACTCTGCCAATATTAAAGTTGATGGCAGTTGTGACTCTAGTCCAAAAAGTGTTGTGGAGTATGGTCAAGAGTTATTTATTAAAGAAAGAGTTAAAGCAGGAAATTATGACCGTGTATTTTGTGTTTTTGATAGAGATCAACATGAAACTTTTGACTACGCCTTAGATAAAATAAACTCAATCAATTTTGAATTAAAAAATGAAGGATATTCCGAAGGAGATGTTTTCATGGCAATTCGATCAATACCCGCTTTTGAATATTGGTTTTTGCTGCATTTCATTCCGTCGACAAAACCTTATTCTCATTTAGAAACTAAAAGCGTAGGGGATCAAGTGATCGATGACTTAAAGACTTATCTACCTAATTACGAAAAGAAACAAAAAGGAATCTACAAATATTCAATAGATAATGAGCTAATTGATGCAGCTAAAGCTCACTCTAAAAGAATCTTTGAAAATTCAATAAATACTGGGGATATAAATCCAAGCACAAATGTTCATGATTTAGTTGAGTACTTAGAGAAATTGAAGCAATTAACTAAACGCTCCACTTGACCTCAAAAATCAAGTGGTTTTGTCGTTTTTTCGACTGACTTTTCGGCCATTGCCCGATTAACTTGAGGCCAGTATTCTGACGTGTCATATCATTAGCTTAATCAGCCTCTCGCAACCGGCCGATTTTTATTCCTAATCCACTCGCTCCAAGACCCAGCATATAGCTTGGACCCAGTAAGCCCCGCATGTTCCATTGCCAATAAGTTATGGCAGCCGGTAACGCCTGAGCCGCAATAATGCACGACTTGTTCGGGCGCAGTATTGCCAATCAGTTGTTTAAACTGGCTGCGTAGTGCCTCGGGCGATAAGAATAAGCCTTGGCTATCGAGGTTGAGTTGAAACGGCCGGTTGAGTGCGCCGGGTATATGGCCTGCTACTGGGTCGATGGGTTCTTGCTCGCCGCGATAGCGTTCCGGGGTTCTGGCATCGATTAGGCAAATGGCTTTTTTTGCCAAGCTGTTTTGCACTTGGATGGCATCCAGCCATAAATCATTGTTTAAATAAGGTCTGAAAGTCTTGGCATTGATGACAGGCAAGGCAGTCGTTAATGCAAGGCCTTGTTTTTGCCAGTGCTTGATGCCACCATTCAAGACCGCGACATTGTCATGCCCCAGAACACGTAACAGCCACCATAGTCGATCGGCAAAGGCGCCGCCGGCATCGTCATAGACAACCACTTGGCTGCGATTACTCACGCTCCAGTTACCCAGCTTTTGCGCTAATACGGTAAAGTTGGGTAAGGGATGGCGGCCGGTGTGATCGGTAATTGCGGACGACAAATCTTTATCCAGATGGGCGTAGCGAGCGCCGGGAATGTGGCCATGGCGATAAGCGCTGCCGCCCGCTTCGGGTTCTGCCAACGAAAATCGGCAGTCGAAAATAACCCAATTGTGGTCAGTTAGGTGTTGGTTAAGCGTTTCGGCGGAGATTATTGTTTTGTATGCCATATTGGATTTACCTCTAGGATGATTTTGCCAATGTGTTGATTGCTTTCCATCAGCTCGTGGGCTGTTGCCGCATCGCTTAAGCTGAAAGTGCTGTGAATAATCGGTTTTATTAGGCCTGTTTCTAGTAGCGGCCAGACATTGTTAAGTAATTGTTTGGCGATGTCGGCTTTAAAGGCATCGTCTCTCGCCCGTAAGGTCGAGCCGGTAATAGTCAGGCGTTTGAGCATAATGGGCAGGAGATTGATGTCCGCTTTCGGGCCGTGCTGCACGGCAATCTGCACCAGTCTGGCGTCATCTGCCATGCATTTTATATTGCGAGGAAGATAGTCGCCGCCGACCATATCCAGAATAACATCGACGCCTTTATTCTGGGTAAGGTTGAGGATGGCGTCGACAAAATCCTCGGTGTGATAATTGATGGCTGCATCGGCGCCTAGTTGCACGCAGCGTCGGTATTTTTCCGCACTCCCTGTAGTCACAAACACCTTGGCGTTAAAGGCTTTGGCCAGTTGTATCGCCGTTGTGCCAATGCCGCTGCTGCCGCCGTGAACCAGCAGTGTTTCGCCGGGTTGCAAGCGGGCACGGTCGAATACATTGCTCCAGACCGTGAAAAAAGTTTCCGGTAGTGCCGCAGCTTGAATCAATGACAAGTTTTTAGGAATGAGCAAACAGCAATTTGCCGAAGCCAGACAATATTCGGCATAACCGCCGCCGGTAACCAAGGCGCAAACCTGATCGCCGATCTTTAAATGGTCGACTTGTTCGCCTAAAGCGACGATGGTGCCCGAGACTTCCAGTCCCGGAGTATCTGAAGCGCCGGGTGGCGGTGGATACAGGCCTTTGCGCTGCATTACATCCGGTCGATTTACTCCGGCAGCGGCCACTTTAATCAGCACCTGATGTTGTTCGGGTGTCGGTGTTGTGCGTGTTGTTATCGTTAGCGTTTCTGGACCGCCTGGAGTTTTGATCTCAATGGCACGCATGGTGGTGGGGTAGGGCATAGCTATCAGCGATTAATACTTAAGTTGCGGTATTATAGGGTGAAGTAGATTTTCATAAATAATGTGTAAGCAGGATAGAGATAGATGATTCAAGCAGGTATTGTTGGTGGGACCGGTTACACCGGCGTGGAGTTATTACGGATTTTGGCCGGACATCCGCAAGTGGCAGTGTCGGTGGTGACTTCGCGGGCGGATGCTGGTCTAAGAGTAGATGCGTTGTATCCAAGTTTGCGCGGACACATTGACGCAGTCTTTAGCGCGCCCGAGCTTGAAACATTGGCTGAATGCGATGTGGTGTTTTTTGCCACGCCCAATGGTACGGCGATGTTAATGGCCGAGCAATTGCTGGCTCGTGGCGTGAAGGTGATCGATTTATCGGCCGATTTTCGTTTACAAAACGTCCAGGAATGGGAGCAGTGGTATGGCATGACGCATGCTTGCCCGGACTTAATTAGTGAAGCGGTGTACGGTTTGCCGGAAGTAAATCGTGAAGCTATCAAAAATGCACGCTTGCTGGCTTGTCCTGGCTGTTATCCGACAGCAGTACAGTTGGGTTTTTTGCCGCTTATTGAAAATGGCCTGGTCGATACCCAGCATTTGATTGCTGATGTTAAATCGGGTGTCAGCGGTGCCGGGCGTAAAGCCGAGTTAGCGACATTGATGAGTGAAACCGGCGAGAGCTTTAAGGCTTATGCAGTCAGCGGTCATCGGCATTTGCCGGAAATTGCTCAGGGGCTCAGTTTAGTTGCTGGCAAACAGGTGGGATTAACCTTTGTACCGCATTTAACGCCCATGATTAGAGGTATTCATGCCACGCTGTACGCGCAATCAGATGTTGCCCTAAGCGATTTACAGGCATTGTATGAACAGCGCTATCAAGATGAGGTGTTTGTCGATGTGTTGCCGCAGAGCTCGCACCCCGATACCCGTAATGTCAGGGGTAGTAATAATTGCCAGATTTCTTTGCATCAGCCGCAAGGTGGCAAAACGATTGTGGTGTTGTCGGTGATTGATAACCTGGTGAAAGGCGCGGCAGGGCAGGCGGTACAAAACATGAACCTGATGTTTGGTCTACAAGAAGACCTAAGTTTAAGGATTGTCGCGCTCTATCCTTAAATCTTGACTGTAACACTGGGTATAGTCATAATTCTTTAACTATTAATTTTTTAGAGTGTGTTACTGCTATGGCAAATCCAATTATTTTTACCGATAGCGCCGCGTCAAAAGTGAGCGAGCTGATTGCCGAAGAAGGCAATGATAATTTGAAATTACGCGTGTATGTTTCCGGCGGCGGGTGTTCAGGATTTCAATACGGCTTCACTTTTGACGAAGAAGTCAATGAAGATGACACCAGTGTCGAAAACGGCGGTGTTACCGTTTTGATTGATGCAATGAGTATTCAGTATTTGAATGGTGCTGAAATTGACTACAAAGAAGATGTGTCTGGCGCGCAGTTTGTCATTCGCAATCCTAATGCAACGACTACTTGTGGTTGCGGGT
>JAQTQN010000229.1:3099-4227 GCA_028712225.1 Methylobacter sp. | reverse complement strand
GCGCCAAACCGGCTTTGACTAAATACCCGGCCCGGCCGATCATCGTGCTGGTTTTGCCGGTACCTGCACCGGCGAGAATCAAATTATGCTGCTCATCAATCACGCAGGCTTTGCGCTGTTGTTCGGTCAGCGGATTGCTTTCCACCTGATCGAAAAATGCTTTAAAAATACGGGTTTGTTGGTCAACAAAGGCCTGATTTAATCGGGCAATATGCTGGTGACCCTGTTCCAGAAGCGGGAGTATTTGTTGATAATCGGCTAACGCGTCGGCATTTAAAAACTGCAGACAGTCTTTGCGTTTAAGGCCTTGGGATAACGACCGATAGTTGACTAACCATCGTTCCGCAGGTGCATGACGAATGTACTGCCGCCCGGAAAATAGCACCTTGGCTTCTTGCCCAGCCCGTTGTAAAGCGGGTTCAAATTGCTGATAAAACCGCTGCAGATAGCCTTCAATATGGCTATTCAGCGCCCCCTGAAGTTGCGACGCCTGACTTTTGGCAACACCGCCAAAACGAAAAATATTGCCGTCTTCCTGGTGAATAACCAGCGCATTCCAAAACCAGCCCGATTCAATAGCAACGCCGGACGCAATGGTCAGGAAATTGATTTGATGTTGGCGGCTGTTTGAGTTGTCAAACGCTAGGCTGGCTTTGCCGAGTTTGAAAGCGTGGTATTGACTGTTTGAGGCAAACCATCGAGCCAAGCTGCTGATGCGATAGCTCAACATATCCGGCATTGCGAGATACTGGAGAGTACCTTTAATAGTGTGATCATAATGAATGAGTTTTGTATAACAACTGAATGCCGTTATAACTATTACGCTTTTAAATTCAGGTAATTTTAACTTAAATGCGAATTTATCTAAGACGTGTTTAGCCTTGGCATTTTTGTTGCTGAATGTAGTATTAGAACTCCATTGCAGAGCGGAAACCGAAAAAATTTAGCGTACTATTTTTTCCAAATTCCGTATTCTCCGCAACAAAACCAAATCATCGACTAAACTCAATTTCGTGGAAACAAAACAGGAATTGCTTATGGGTGAATCTTAAATGCAAGTCGTAACTAAAGCTGTTTTCAATCGTCTGATTGGACGATAAATTATCATCATCGATACGGTTATCCACA
>JAQTQN010000229.1:0-2999 GCA_028712225.1 Methylobacter sp. | reverse complement strand
AATACTACAAGTTGGCTGACAACTTGATAATTAGCACTCCGGAGACCGGGGCCAGAGATTCAAATCCTCTATTCCCTGTGAGCCTGGCTGACAAAATCCAGTATTGATGGTCATAACCCGATTTTTGCCGACTTCACCACGGGTGACAAGGCTTTGATTTCGCGTGAGATGATCGAATAAAGCTCGGGGGTCCATTCCGGAAGTTCTTTGGAGCCAACTTCCAAAGGGTATGCTCTGGGGTCGCGCGGAGCAATCACGACTTTCATATTTTCCGCACCCACTTGCGCGGCAAGGACGAAAAGCTCCTCTATCGCTTCATCGCCCATGGCCAGGCAACCAATGGAAGCGGCTCTGCCATGGATAAAAATATCAGAGCCCGGATTGGCGCGCCCCTCCTGCCCGGCATGAAAGAGGTCGAATTCGTTGGGGTAATTTATTTTCATCGACAAGTGGTAATGGCTGTTGGGATTCAACGCTTCAATACGGTAAATGCCTTCCGGCACCTGCTTGTCGCCTTGGCGCAATTTGGGACCAGCCACACCGCTGGCGGCCTGGATATCGTAGTAGCGAATGAAGCGGAACTCGCCATTGTCCCTGGCCCATAGTTCCAGTTTCTTTTCCTGTTTCAATGCGATGAAGGCGACTTCCCGTGGTGGGTAGGACACCTTGGCCTTGGTGAAATAAGGAGTGAGTTTACGCGTCGCGTTTTCGCCGTAAGCTTGCAGAATATCCTCCACGGTCCACTGGCCGGGCAGCTTGGGAGGCGGGATGTAATACATTTTCCGGTCAGCATGGGTTTGAGGTTTGACGGCGGCGGTGTTGGTGACGGGCTTGTGCTCGGAGCAAGAGCAAAGCAATCCTGTCAAGGCCAAGCCGACAATGATTTTGGCTGTTGATTTCATAATGTGCGATGAAAATGAAGTGGTAATTGACATAGTTTAGGTAAAGCCGTCATAGATCCGCAAGTTCGGGGCCTTTACAGCCTAGGCCGGACTTGATTGATCGTCGTTTTGGAGACGGAATGGCCGCTTGCCATGGGCATCTCCCGCTGGTGAATACCAAATCGTCCCTTATGAATTGTGTAATGGTCAGGTTAGTTTGCGGCGTGGACTATGCTTAAGTGAAATTTTTACCCTAGGCTTTGTTGAATCGGGGATCTGGCCATGTCGGCCCGTAATGATTTTACCCTGTTCTGTTAGAGCTGATTTGGCAAGGTTTTCTCTCCCGAAGGAAGCTGTAGTAAAATGTGGACGATGGAATGGGCATGAAACTGGTTGTGGCCGCCAATCGAGGGCCTGTCTTCTGACTGACATCCCGAACGCTCAGTTTTTAATAAATACGCCTAATTTGGGCGCGAGGTGACTTGATGAAAATGGCCACTTATTTTGGTACTGTCAAATGGCTTCTCTTCTGTCTGGCCGCGGCGACCATGGTTTTGTTTGCAATCCTGCAAACAAAACCGAACGAAGCCTTTGTCAGCCAAGACATACTGCCCTATGGGTTCTCCATGACGTCCTTGCAAAACGTCAACGAAGTCGATCCGCTCAAAGCCATCACCCTGAAGGCGGAGGGCTTGGGTACACGCTTGTCCAAGGTCGAACTAATCGACAATACCGGAAAAGTCCTGTTTGAAGCGAAGGATCAAACCAGCATTAACCTGCCTGCCCCACTGGGCTTCGGGACTCATCATAAGATCAAGGTGACTGCGGAGCGGTCTTGGTTTGGACAGTCCGAGACTCGCGAAGTTAATTTCACAACGGTCGCCGTGCCGAAATTGGAAGGGCCCATACTTACAATGTTGGGTATGGACTCATCGGTGACCCTACATTTCGACCGACCAGTGGGTGAAGTGCAAGCTACGGGCGACTTGACGTTGAAAGCGGAAGCCGATCGCTCTGGTCAGAACATCCGGCTGCTGGCTAGTGCTTATGAGCAAGACCATAAGTATGCGATCCAATTGAACTATAAAACCACCACGGGCGTCCCCTTGCCGCCGCTAAACCTGGAATTTACGACCCCTCCCCCCCTTGACGCCGAGACTAATGTCCGGGGATTGACCAATTTAGGTTTGATGTTGCCGCTGAAAGTGACCTTTAGCGAACCGTTGGCCGGTCGAGACAACGCGGCGAGCAATCTCCAGGTGCGAACCAACGATGGCAAAGCCATCCCTGGAAAATGGCGCTGGATTGGGCCGCGCCAGCTCAAATTTACCCCACAACCTGCATGGCCGGCCTCGAGCGCCATCGAAGTCAGCACCGACGGGCAAAATTTAAGAAGCGAACGTGGCGGGATGCTGAAACAAACCCTGATCGAGCAATTCAGCACAGGCACAGACCGAAGGCTTTTCGTTTACTTGGACAGCCAGCGTGTGGAGGCTGTAGAAAATGGCAAAGTGATCCGCACTTTCAAGGTCAGCACGGGCAAAAGCAAAACGCCTACGGTAACGGGTTCTTTTTATATCTATGACCGCTACCCGCACAAGAGAATGCGTAGTGATGTCAGCAAGGGGCAGCCCGGTTTCTATGAAGTGGAAGATGTCCCGTATACACAGTTCTTCCATAATGACTATGCCTTCCATGGCGCATTTTGGCACAATAATTTTGGCCAACCTGCTAGCCATGGCTGCGTCAACATGGCCACCAAAGAGCAAAACAAGCGCTGGCCAAATGTCTCCGAGGATGCCGGCTGGCTTTATCAGTGGGCAGCGCTGGGCCTGCCGGTGACCGTGACGCATGAGGCGCCCGGGCAGGTGCTGGCCAATCATGTGCCGACCGAAGCAAGCAAAAGTGCAGCTAAGGAGGCCCCTTCCAAGACGGCTGCGGCTGTTAGACAAGAACTTTCCGGTAGAGTCGTTGTTCAGAGATAGGTAAGCATATTTAGTTGCAGAGAACTGGTCTTCCAGAAAGATGCAATATTTTCAGTTATATATTTTCAATTAGCAGAAATGACAGCTATTATTTCTTGGAAAGATTTGATTATTGTTTACCCAACAATTAATC
>JAQTQN010000228.1 GCA_028712225.1 Methylobacter sp. | reverse complement strand
CCCGTCGCCGAAGGCCTTAAAGTGGTCACTCAAAATAAGCGCTTGGCCGACGTCCGTCGCGGTGTGATGGAGTTGTATATCTCCGACCATCCTCTGGATTGTTTGACCTGTTCAGCTAATGGCGATTGCGAACTACAGGATATGGCAGGAAAAGTTGGCTTGCGGGAAGTTCGTTACCAACCAGGTGAAAACCATCTCAATGCCACGAAAGATCAAAGCAACCCTTATTTCACGTTCGACCCAAGTAAATGCATCGTCTGTTCTCGTTGCGTTAGAGCCTGCGAAGAAACCCAAGGCACTTTCGCTTTAACCATAGATGGCCGTGGCTTTGATTCCAAAGTATCACCGGGACAAAATGAATCGTTTATGGATTCCGAATGCGTCTCTTGCGGTGCCTGTGTGCAAGCCTGCCCAACAGCGACCTTGATGGAAAAATCAGTTATCGATAACGGTACGCCTGAACACGCTGTTATCACTACATGTGCTTATTGCGGTGTCGGATGTTCTTTTAAAGCGGAAATGAAAGGCGAGCAAGTCATCCGCATGGTGCCTGACAAAAACGGCAAGGCTAATCATGGCCATTCATGCGTCAAAGGTCGTTTTGCATTTGGTTACGCTACCCACAAAGACCGCATCACCAAACCTATGATTCGCTCCAGCATTAAAGATGCGTGGAAGGAAGTCAGCTGGGATGAAGCTATTAATTATGCAGCCTCTGAATTAAAGCGCATTCAAGCCAAATACGGCAAAGATTCCATCGGCGGAATTACCTCTTCACGCTGCACTAACGAAGAAACTTACCTCGTGCAAAAGCTGATTCGTGCTGGCTTTGGTAACAATAACGTTGATACCTGTGCGCGAGTCTGCCATTCACCGACCGGCTATGGTTTAAAACAAACCTTTGGTGAATCTTCCGGAACGCAGGATTTTGATTCGGTGATGGACTCAGATGTTATTTTGATTATCGGTGCCAACCCGACTGACGGGCATCCGGTATTCGGATCACAAATGAAAAAACGCCTGCGTCAAGGTGCAAAACTGATTATCGCCGATCCTCGCGAAATTGATCTGGTTAACAAGAGCCCGCATATTAAAGCTAATTACCATCTTAAATTACGTCCAAGTACTAACGTTGCGTTATTAAATGCTTTGGCACATGTCGTGGTTACTGAAAACCTAGTCAAAGAAGACTTTGTTAAAGAACGTTGCGATGTAGTTTCATTTGAAAAATGGCGCACATTTGTAGCTCAAGAACGCCACTCACCCGAAGCAACTGAAGCTATAACCGGCGTACCTGCCAGCGACGTTAGAGCTGCAGCAAGACTTTATGCGACCGGTGGTAATGGCGCCATCTACTATGGTTTAGGTGTGACCGAACATAGCCAAGGCTCAACAACAGTGATCAGCATCGCCAATCTTGCTATGGCAACCGGCAATCTGGGACACAAAGGTGTAGGCGTCAATCCATTACGCGGGCAAAATAACGTACAAGGCTCTTGCGACATGGGGTCATTCCCGCATGAGTTTCCTGGCTATCGCCATGTTTCTGATACCGCAACCCATCAACTCTTTGAAGGCGCATGGAACGCCAAATTAAGTTCAGAGCCCGGTTTGCGTATTCCAAACATGTTCGATGCCGCTCTGGATAAAAGCTTTTTGGGACTCTATGTCGAAGGCGAAGACATTGCCCAATCAGATCCGGACATCCATCATGTTCATGCTGCGTTACGTGCTATGGAGTGCGTAATTGTTCAGGATTTATTCCTGAATGAAACAGCTAAGTTTGCTCATGTATTCTTACCGGGCGCGTCATTCCTAGAAAAAAGCGGCACGTTCACCAATGCAGAACGTCGTATCTCTCCAGTTCGTAAAGTTATGACTCCGTTAGCAGGTTATGAAGATTGGGAAGTAACTCAATTGCTATCAAATGCTGTCGGTTACCCAATGAATTATCAACATCCGTCTGAGATCATGGCTGAAATTGCCCGCCTGACACCTAGCTTTAAAGGTGTTAGTTACGAAAAAATTGACCAACTCGGCAGCATTCAATGGCCATGCAACGATGAAGCACCAGAAGGTACGCCAATCATGCATGAGCACACTTTTATGCGTGACAATGGTAAAGGCTTGTTCATGCCGACTGAGTTTGTTGCTACTCAAGAGCGAGTGAACAGCAAATATCCACTGATCTTAACTACAGGTCGAATTTTGTCCCAATACAACGTTGGCGCACAAACTCGTCGCACCGACAACGTGGCATGGCATTCTGAAGACTTGTTGGAAATCCATCCGCATGATGCCGAAGATAGAGGCATCAATTCAGGTGATTGGGTCGGTATTAAGAGCCGTGCCGGTGAAACAGTCCTTCACGCGTTAATAAGTGACCGTGTCCAACCCGGTGTTGTTTACACGACATTCCATTTTCCAGAATCAGGTGCAAACGTAATTACTACTGATAATTCTGATTGGGCTACTAATTGCCCTGAATATAAGGTAACTGCCGTACAAGCGACTAAGGTAACCCAACCTTCTGAGTGGCAAAAAGAGTACAGTGCTTTCTCAGAACAACAACTGGATTTGCTTGAGCAAGGCATAAGTAATGGCTAACGACAATGCAGTAATGCAGTCGTTAGCGCTAGACTTAGGCTGGCCGAGTTATCAGCAAATTAACGTGGATCGCTGGCAAGGAAGCCAGCATACACAAGAAACTGATTTTGTTGCTGAAGAAGTACCCATTTCCTTGATTTATAACGGTGTACCGCATGTAGTTATGCTGGCAACTCCTACCAATTTAGAGGAATTTGCGCTCGGTTTTAGTATTACTGAAGGTATCATTAAGAAAACCGATGAACTGCTATCTACGCGGATTTACAATCACGCTAACGGAATCGAAGTTCAACTAAAAATTCCTGATGACCGCTTTGCGTGTATGAGTGATAAAGGCCGAAACCTTACAGGGCGGACCGGATGTGGCCTATGTGGAGCCAGCACCCTGAAGCAAGCAATTCGCCAACCTGCGCCTGTATATGGCAGCCTTAAATTAACTAGTCAGGATTTACTAACCGCGTTAAGCCAAATTAAACAACGACAAAAGTTAAATAAAATAACCGGCTCAGTCCACGCGGCTGCGTGGGCTGTTCCTGGGCAAGGTATTTTAGATATACGCGAAGATGTAGGCCGCCATAATGCACTAGATAAACTGATCGGATTGCTGTTACGAAGCGGTAAAGATTTAACTGGCGGTTTTATCATTGTTACTAGCCGTGCTAGCTATGAGATGGTTCAGAAAACGGCATTTGTAGGTATTACTCTATTGGCCGCAATATCTGCTCCGACAGGCTTGGCAATACGCTTGGCAAATGAAGCGGGCCTTACCCTGATCGGTTTTGCCAGGGATGATCAGCACGTGGTCTATGCGCACCCTGAGCGATTAATTCATATCAATTCAACAACTTTAACTGATTTACACAATGAAAATAGAAACACTTATCAAAATGGCTAATGACATTAGCAATTTTTTTAATTCCGAAGCTGATAAGGAAGACGCAGCAAAAGGAATGTTAAATCACCTCTTAAGATCTTGGGATCCGAGAATGCGCAATGAAATAGTTGCCTATTTGCGTCAAGATGGCTCAGCATTAAGCGAGCTTTCTAAAGAAGCCATTTCTCGGCTTGATCAAAAATAATAAATCGGAATACTTTTCTGGTATTACTGTATTTAAAGGGGCTGGAGCATTTAACTAATTAAATGCTCCAGCCCTTAATTTTTAAAACATTAAGACGATTGCCGAGTATTTGCTGCGTAACTCAAGCAAATAAAAAGCAGAAACTGGACACCAAAAATAAGATTGGCCATTAACAAGTGAATGGGCTGTGCGACTGCAGGCATCCCTAGTCTATCCAAAGAAACTCCCGCCAAAATAGCAATACCGACTAATCCTGCAACCGCTAAACCAGCTCTGTAAATAATACTTTCTTTAGCAATGGATCGATAAACCTTCCATGCCAGCCAAAGATTGGTAAATAAAATAATCGACGAAAAAGATCGGTGTATATAGAAAATAATCGGAAAATCTTCTCGCCAGTATTGCCTTTCGATGCCCTGCTCATGAGCAATAAAATCTACCGCCTCTCTTACTTGAGTGCCCATGGCTACTTGCACTAGAGTCATCACCATCGCAACTATCAATACCGTTTTAAAACTTTCAGGCAAAAATCTGACATCCAGTT
>JAQTQN010000227.1 GCA_028712225.1 Methylobacter sp. | reverse complement strand
TGGAATTGCTGCGTTACTATCAAAAACACGCCCAAAGCATTCTTGCACCTTGCCAGGTCAGCACTTCGCCGCTGGCATTTCCTAATGCGTCAGCACAATACGAGCGCCGCCCTTATGGCGTGGTGGCGATTATCTCGCCGTGGAATTTTCCATTTCAACTGACCTTAAACCCGCTGATTACTGCGTTGGTGTGCGGCAACGCGGCCGTTATTAAAGTCTCCGAGTTATCGATTCCGGTCGGTGAATTGATCGTTGATTTACTGGGTCAGTTGCAATTACCGGCAGGCTTGATTCAGCACACCATTGGTGAAGCTGAGGCCGGGCAAGCGTTAATAGACTGCCGTCCGGATTTGGTATTTGCTACCGGCGGCCTTGCTGCCGGGCGCGCAATTATGGCAAGAGCCGCGCAACACCCGATCCCTGTGGTTTTAGAGCTGGGCGGTAAAGATGCGATGCTGGTATTTGCCGACGCCAATCTTACTCGCGCCGGTAAAGCTGCCATGTACGGCGCGTTTAGCAACAGCGGGCAAGTGTGCGTATCGGTGGAACGATTGTATGTGCAGCAAAATTGTTTTGATGAGTTTTTAAGCCAGCTGTTAGATGGCTTAGCCAGTCTAACTGTCGGTCATGGCGAGGCTGGCGATTTGGGGGCACTCACCAGTCTTGCGCAATTTTCAATCATCGAAGCCCATTACCAAGATGCTTTGGATAAAGGCGCGCAAGCCTCCGGGTCGTTACAGTTAAATGGCCGCTATTTGCAGCCAGTAATTCTCTGGGACGTCACCCATGACATGAGCATTATGCGTGAAGAAACCTTTGGCGCGTTGTTGCCGGTGATGGCGTTTAAAGATGAACAACACGCCATTGATTTAGCCAACGACAGCGATTACGGGCTCAATGCCAGTGTCTGGAGTAATGACATCACTAAAGCCGAGCGCGTTGCCAGGCAGTTACAAGTCGGCAATTGGGCGGTGAATGATGTAATCAAAAATATCGGTCATCCCGGCTTGCCGTTCGGCGGTGTTAAAAACAGCGGCTTTGGTCGTTATCACGGCGCTGAAGGCTTGCGCAGCTTCAGTTATACCGTTTCAGGGCTGATCAGTCGCAGCCAACTTAATGACGAGCCCAACTGGTTTCCTTACTCGAATTTGCGTTATCAACAAATGTGCGGATTTGTCGATTTTATGTTCGGCAGCGGCAACCTGTGGCAACGCACCCGGCGTAATTTGACAGAATTGCAGGCGTTTCGTGGTTACGCCTCCACCAATTTTCGCCAGCACTGGCGCAATTTTTTGATATTTCTAAGTAACTGAATGTTACGCAGAAGCGGTTTTTCTCCCTCGCCAAAAGTGAGAAGCGCAGGAAATTGGCGGAATCCGGGTCGCCTTTTCTTTGGATACTTTCTTTTGGCGAAGCAAAAGAAAGTATCTCGCCTGTCGGTGCGAGAACCGACATTAAAATAAACTGTCGCTATAGCGACACCAACGATCCTTGAGTATCGATAAAGATCATTTCATTTGGTTTGTGTAGCATCAGTAAGTAACAAGAGATAACTATGAATAAAAAACAACACATCGTTGTCATTGGCGCGGGCTTGGGCGGCTTGTCTGCGGCTATCTCACTGACGACGGAAGGATTTACAGTTGATTTGCTGGAAAAAAACGACAAGGTCGGCGGCAAGCTGAATATCCTTGAAAAAGACGGCTTCACCTTCGACTTGGGGCCGTCGATTTTGACCATGCCGCATATCTTCCAGGCGCTGTTTGATCGGGCTGGCAAAAATATGGCCGATTACATCAACATCCAAACCGTTGAACCGCATTGGCGCAATTTTTTTGAAGACGGCAGCACGCTGGATTTAAGCTCCGATCCAGTAATTATGAGGCAGGAATTAGACAAACTCGGCCCCAACACTGCCAAAGAATTCGAGGAGTTTTTAGCGTATTCCAAAAAGCTCTGCGAAATCACCGAGCAAGGCTATTTTGCCCATGGCCTGGATTCCTTCTGGGAGTTGCTTAAGCACTACGGTCCGGTGCGCAGCTTGTTGGAATTCGATGTATTTCGCTCGATGGATCAAGGCGTGCGGCGCTTTATTAAAGATCCAAAGTTGGTCGATGTGCTCAATTACTTTATTAAATATGTCGGCTCATCACCTTACGATGCGCCCGCATTGATGAACTTGTTGCCGTATATCCAGTTCGGTTATGGATTGTGGTATGTGAAAGGCGGCATGTACGGCATTGCCGAAGGCCTGCAAAAATTGGCTGAAGAACTGGGCGTGAATATCCGGGTTAATTCGGAAGTCGCAGAAATTCAGCAGCACGGCGGGCGGGCAACAGCCGTGCGTTTGCGGGATGGCAGTGTCATTCCTGCTGATATTGTTGTCTCCAACATGGAAGTCATCCCCGCTTACAAAAAGCTGCTTAACAACGAAATAGAAGCCAAACGCCTGCAACGTTTTGAACCCAGCTGCTCAGGTTTAGTGCTGCATTTGGGCGTTGATACGATTTATCCGCAACTGGCGCATCATAATTTCTTTTATTCCGATCATCCCAAGGAACATTTCAACGCGGTGTTTCATGACAATAAATTGTCCGATGATCCAACTATTTACTTGGTCGCGCCTGTTAAAAGCGATCCGACCCAAGCGCCCCCGGGCTGTGAAATCATCAAGATTTTGCCGCACATTCCACACCTTAATCCGGAGCAACCGCTCACTGCAGAAGACTATGCCGCATTGCGCGAACGGGTATTGATCAAATTGGAAAGAATGGGTTTGACGGATTTGAGAAAACACATTGTCTGTGAAGAATACTGGACGCCGGTGGATATTGAGCAACGTTATTACTCTAATCAAGGCTCAATTTACGGCGTGGTGGCGGATAGATTTAAAAACCTGGGCTTTAAAATACCGCAACGCAGTAAAGACATCAGTAACCTGTATTTTGTCGGCGGCAGCGTTAATCCCGGCGGCGGCATGCCTATGGTGACTCTGTCCGGGCAACTGGTGCGCGATAAGATTTTGGCGGATTTGCAGGGTTGATGTTAGCGAGTAGGGTACGCACCGCGTACCAAATTCAAACATGCCTTATCAAACCCCAAAAGGTACGCAGTGCGTACCCTACCTTTTTTGGATTCGTTCGTCATGAGCTGGTCGAAGGATGAACGCAATCGGCACAACTCAACTGATTTTTTTTAGGTAAATAGTTTGATGAACATTTCAGTTGTTATTCCCACCTACAATCGCTGTGAATTATTGCGGCGAGCACTGTTATCAGTAGTTGCGCAAACCTTGCAGCCCAAAGAAATTATAGTGATTGATGACGGCTCTAGCGATGCTACAGCGGTGATGATTCATGATGAATTTCCGAAAGTAAGCTATTACCGTCAGGAAAACAGCGGTGTCAGCAGTGCTCGAAATCTTGGCATATATCACGCAACAGGCAATTGGATTGCCTTACTGGATTCCGATGATGAATGGTTGCCTGAAAAACTGGCCCTGCAAACTGCCGCGTTGATCGCCGCTCCTGAAAGTAAAATTTGCCATACCGAAGAGCAATGGATACGCAATGGCGTCCGGGTTAATCCCGCCAAACAATACGCCAAACCCGGCGGACGGATATTTAAAGACTGCCTGCCGTTATGCGCAATATCGCCGTCTACCGTGATAATCCATCGTTCGGTATTTGACGATGTCGGGTTGTTCGATACCGATTTGCCCGCCTGCGAAGACTACGATTTGTGGTTGAGAATTACCGCCAAGCATTCGGTGCTATTGATTCAAGAACCGCAAATAAAAAAGCACGGCGGCCATCAAGATCAGCTATCGCAACAGCATTGGGGCATGGACAGGTTTCGCATAAAGGCACTGCAAAAAATAATCGAGGCAGGTCAATTGTCTAACGAACATCAACAGGCGGCAGTCGATATGTTGTTAACAAAAGCCGGAATTTATCTGAACGGCGTAACAAAACGCGGTAAGGCAGAGGAGATAGATTATTACCGGCAGTTGATTAAACGTTACGTTGATTCATATTCATCCTGAATTACTTCAATCTCGATCTGGGCGAATTTCTGTAGTTTATTTATTTGTCACATATGTCAGCCTGCCTGACTAACTTGTCATGAAATTTTATTTTTATGTCATTAAAAAATGTTGATTTTCAATGGTTTGTCGGTTTGGCACGGTTAATGAATAGTGTTTCTTTAAATATTTTATTTATACCTTGTCTGAGGAAACGCGATGAACAAAAAACTATTTGCAACCGTATTGATATTTGGTTTTG
>JAQTQN010000033.1:15545-18220 GCA_028712225.1 Methylobacter sp. | reverse complement strand
AGGCTGTTATTCCTAAGTCGGGCAAACCCTATGCTTTTGTGTTTCCAAGTCAGCCGGAGACAGCGTTTCTGGTGACCTATAGCTTACCCTCGCATGTGCCTGGGCAAAGCGAATGGCATCAGGTATATGTTAATCCATATACCGCCAAGGTCACGGGGCAGCGATTGATGTTCGACACGAGCAAATCTTGTCGAGGGGCTTTAATGAATTTTTTCGTGCGTTTTCATTACACGCTGGCTTTAGGTGAAGCGGGCCGTACATTTGTCGGCATTGTTGGGTTATTACTGGTGTTTTCGATATTGACCGGACTTATTGTTTGGTGGCCGAATCCAGGAAAACTTCGGCAAGCGCTGAGTCTAAAACGCCACGCCAGTGCTGAGCGTTTCAATTTTGATTTACATAAAACCGTCGGTTTTTATAGTTCGCTTGTCCTGCTGCTTGTATTGGTTTCGGGCGTTGAGATGGTTTTTCCTGTCTATGCAGATGCTCTTGTGAAGGTGTTTTTACCTGTTTCGCCTAAAGCTGAAGCCCCCGTTTCCGAGACAACAAATCCTGGTTTTCCTATAACGTTGGCGCAGGTGGTTGCCGTAACGGATAGTCGTTTTCCTGATGGTGCTTATAAGTGGATTTTCTTTCCACAAGGCGAGCGGAGTGTATTTCGTGTTGTTAAAAGAGCGCCGGAAGAAGTTAATCTAACTCGCCCTTTCCGAACGCTGTGGCTGGATCAATATACCGGCAAGATAGTTCAGGAACGTGTACCGACAAAAAATGAGGCCGGAGATACCTTGCTACAGTGGATTTATCCATTACATAACGGCGAAGCGTTTGGCCTGACGGGCCGTATTTTGATTTTTATATCGGGATTAGTTCCTGCCGTGTTGTATGTGACGGGTTTTATTCGCTGGCGACAAAAGCGGCGGGCAGCAAAGCAGTGCGGTAGGCTGGGGTAAGCAAGGTTCGATGTCACTTCAGGGGGATTTAGTTATTCCAACCTATCCATATAGATGAGTAAAGAGACTCCCGGCTGAGCCTGTTATTTTTGCAGCCACTGTTTTTGTTTTGTGTGCCTGGGCAGGTCAGTCTTTGAATCGTTATGATTATGAGCTGGTGCTGGTGGTGTTATGTCAGGGAACGTGCCTGATGGCTTTGGCGAATGATGCGGTTTATTGTAATGGTTTTCGTGATATGGCCTATTTGACCAATATCGCTGATTAAACGCTGGTCCGACTTCTATTGGAATGGCATTTTGACGTTGTTGTGCGGCAATCGCTTGTTGCTCTTCTGCAATGGCGCTACGTCGTTGTAACTCTAAACTTTCTTGGCGATCCGATTCGATTTTTCTTTGTTTTTCTAATTCATTGCGCGCAGCTTCCTTGATGGCTTGTTCTTCCTTCCAGGCTTGTAATTGTGCTCTGGCTTCTTCAGCTCTTTGCGGATCGATTCGTTCTATTTCGAGAGTGTTCTGAATGGCGCCGGTCTTTGGGCAGGGTGTGGCTTGATAGATAATTTTGCCTGACGCCAGTTCGCATTTGAATACTGCTGCATTAGCCGAGCAAGACAACGCCATCAGCAGTATAAAAATGTATTTGGTAATTCCCATAATTGAATTTTTTCATTCAAGGTGTTGATGCGTTAGTTTAAGCCAAAATTAACGGCTACAAATACTAGCGTTACACTTTCAAGCTTAAGCTCTGGTGAATAGCGTCAATCCGTGGATTTTTGGTTTCACTTTGCTGGGCGCGCAGGCTTTTTATTCCTCAATCTAACCTTTTCCGGGGGGAGAATGGATAGCATGTGAGTTTGTTGGGATTGGTATTATTGCGCGACTTAATATTCATTGCTAAGGCGAGCCAATACTTCTTGCCAGAGTTGATGATAGGCGGTGAGCGATGCGCTTTTTTTTGTAAAGCCGCCCAAGGGCATGCGCTCCAGGCCCATACGCTCAATGTCGCTGGCATAGGGAATGGCAGTGTTTAATATAGTTGGGTATTTTTCGACCAAGCTGAGCATGATGTCGCGGTGCATTTTTTTGCGTCGATCGACCATGGAAAAAAACGGCAGTACGGTTAGATCATGCAGTTCGTTTTCGTGGACGAAGTCGCTTAGTTGATCCAGGGTTCGCAATGACAACGTGGTCGGGATGATGGGCGATAACAGCATGTCGGCCGCTTCAAACACCGCTTCGGAAAGCAGTGAGATATTCGGCGGGCAATCCAGAAAAACAAAATCATAGTCGTCAGCCAGTGGCTTGATGAGTTTTTTTAACTGTCGGGTGGGTTTTTTGCTGGCATCCAGCACCAAATCGAGGTTTCTGAATGAGAAATCGGCGGGTAATAAATCCAGATTGGCAAAGTCAGTACCTTTAATCAGGTCGTCTAGTTCGCGTTTGCCGGCGATTAAATCTTTGCTGCCGCCTTTGATTTTGGGTTTGATGCGAAAGTAATAACTGCTCGCTCCTTGCGGGTCCAAATCCCATACTAATGTTTTATAACCGTCATTGGCGGCCATATGAGCCAGATTGACGGCGCTGGAGGTTTTACCTACGCCGCCTTTGATGCTGTAGACCGCCAAAACTTTCATAGGTGCTTCCTGTGGGATTTGTTATTTGCGAATAACGCGGTAAAAGCCTGCTGGTTTTCTATGCCGGCAAATTCGGAAAATCGAGCTGTAAAGTG
>JAQTQN010000033.1:0-15445 GCA_028712225.1 Methylobacter sp. | reverse complement strand
CGGGTCCGCCTGACGGCGACTCTGAAATCATGCAAAAACTCGCTATCAAGATCAGCAAGCAGGCCTTTTTCATTAGCCTTCATGGTGTTGAGAAGGTGGCTGTAGAGGTATTTGCAAGCAATGTCGGCACGTAATTCAGGGGCTAAATCAATGTTGAGCTTTGATGAGTAATCGTAAGCTTTTCGGCCGTTGAGCTGCAACACAGCGGGCAATAGCGAGTGTTTAATAGCTGTCAGCTCAAACGGCGGGCTTATAAGTATGCCAATAAGGTGTTCGCCGGCTTTGTCGTAGCCTTTTACTGGATGCACAATTAAACGGTCGGCCAGTTGCTCATAGTCCTCAATAACTAAGCGGACGACGATTTTTTGATCGTCGTTAAGAATGTTAAGTTGAATATTTTGAAAGTTAACAGTGCAAAGCGGCAGTAACGCGCGCATTTCCAGAATGGTGGCTAAATGCTTTTGTAACGGTTCGTCGGAAACATCTTTTGCAAATGCCGGTACGCCGGCAAGTTCTACATTGACGAGGGTTAGGCTATTTGCCAAGCCGATTAAGGCCAGTGATGAAGAGGTTTTTGATTGGGTAAATTCACAGCTAATGCCTGCCGAGTATAAGCGCCAGTCAAAACTGTCGCAGTAAGTTCTTTGACAATCATGCCGGGACAGTAACTGTAGATTGGTTTTATTGTCCAATTGGGCAATAAATGTTTCAGCAGTCAGGTGGCTGGGAAATTCAAAAGATAGCGGCATCTGGGTACCTGAATAATGGCTGGCGGTGAGCAAAATCCCCAAAGTAACAAGGTTGAGTTAAAGTTTTATGACAATCTGTAATTGGATTATGTGGCGTAATCCTCTCGGACGCAAACGCTATCTACTGTCAAACAGGTTTTGTTTTTGTCATAATTCTGTCATCTTGCTTTATGATAATAGCGATAGTTAAAATCAACTCTGGAGTGAATAATGCAATTATCAAACAAAACAAAGTCCCTGTTCGCTGTAATGGGATTTGCCGCTGCGAACTTGGTCAATGGGGCGGCGTATGCTGCAGCTGAGGTTGATGCGAATCTGCCTGCTTATCAAAAAGCCAGCGGTGTGTCTGGTAATTTGTCTAGTGTCGGTTCTGATACGCTGGCTAATTTGATGACTTTGTGGGCCGAAGAGTTCAATCGTCTTTATCCAAACGTTAATGTTCAGATTCAGGCTGCTGGATCATCAACCGCGCCACCGGCACTGACTGAAGGCACTTCAAATCTGGGCCCAATGAGCCGGGAAATGACCGATAACGAAGTTGAAGCCTTCGAAAGCAAGTATGGCTATAAACCAACCGCTATTCCTGTTGCAATCGATGCACTGGCTGTAATGGTAAACAAGGATAATCCCGTCAAAGGTTTGACCATTGAGCAAGTGGATGGGATTTTCTCATCAACGCGTAAATGTGGTGGAGACAAGGATATTGAAAACTGGGGTGATGCCGGTGTTGCTGCGTGGGGCGCGAAAAGTATTCAGCTTTATGGACGTAACTCAGTATCCGGTACTTATGGTTACTTTAAAGAACACGCTTTATGTAAAGGCGACTTTAAAAGTAACGTCAACGAGCAGCCAGGTTCCGCCTCTGTAGTGCAGTCGGTGACCACTTCAGTTAACGGTATTGGCTATTCAGGCATGGGTTATTCAACATCAGGCATTAAAATGGTACCGCTGGCTAAAAAAGGCAGCACCGCTTTTGTTGAAGCAACGCCAGCCAATGCTATCAATGGTACTTATCCATTAACACGTTACTTGTATGTTTATGTAAATAAAAAGCCTAACCAACAGTTGTCACCGTTGGACGGAGAGTTTATAAAAATGGTGCTGTCTAAGACCGGTCAACAAGTTGTAATTAAAGATGGTTATATTCCTTTGCCGGCCAAAGTGGTTGAAAAGGTATTGGCTAATCTGAAGTAACTTTATCCTAATAAAAAAGCACAGGGCGAGGCGGATTCATCTTCCTCGCCCTGTGCTTTATGAGTTTTGAGCATGCCTGAAATAATCAAAAACACAAAAAAGTCCGCTTCAATACGGATTTCCCCTGCTTACCAGCAATGGCGACTACTTAAAGATAAACTGGCTCGCTATGGTGTTGTGGCTGGAGGTCTTGGCGTAATCGTAGCCATCGTATTGATATTCTTTTATTTGCTGTATGTGGTTTATCCGCTGTTTATTTCGGCAAGTGTCGAACCAGTTGATCACTATGCGGCACCTGAATCGGCGTTGGGTAAAACCATACTGCTGGAGATGGAGGAGCAAAACGAAATTGCCGCCCGGTTTACCGAAAGTGGTCAGGTAGTGTTTTTTGACGTGGCGACTGGCAAAGTGGTGCTGACACAGGCCGTTGCTATTCCCGATGGCGTTAAAATTACCAGCTTTTCTCAGGGCAGTCCGATTAATGAAGGTGCAGTCATTTATGGGTTGTCGGATGGCCGAGCTATTGTTGTTAAGCATCAATACAAAGCGACTTACCCTGACAATAAACGGCTAATCACGCCGTCGCTTAAATATCCTTTGGGTGAAACGCCATTGGTGATTGATACAACCGGTGCGGCGCTAGAAAAAATAGCCGTTAAGATCGGTAGCGATGCTTCTACCGTGATTGTTAAATCGGCTGGAAAGATTCGCTTGGTTAACTTTGCCAAGGAGCAATCCTTGTTTGCCGATGAAGCCGCGTTGACCCGCATTGATGCAGTGCTCGAGGTGTCGGCGGAAAATGTTGAGACTATTCTGGTTGATAAGGATGAAGCGAATCTTTACTTGTTAAGTGCCGACGGGCGTTTAAGTTTTATCGACATCAGCAATAAGAACAGTCCATTGCTCAGGCAAGAGCAAAATGTCGTCACAGCTGGACAAAAAATCACCAGCGTGAGTTTCTTAAATGGCGATCTTTCGCTGTTGATCGGAGATTCCAGTGGGCAAGTATCTCAATGGAGCATGATCAGAGATAAGTTGAATCGTCACACCATGGAAAAAATCAGGGCGTTTAAAGTATCTGATAAAGCCGTCGTGGCAATAAATGCCGAGCAGCGCCGCAAGGGATTTATGGCCATTGATACGGATGGTGTGCTGGGTATTTATCATTCAACGGCAGAAAGGCAATTGATTAAGCAGCAAATCGGACAGGCTCAGCCAGTCGCTGCGGTGTTATCGCCGCGTGCGAATGGTTTATTGGTTGAGTTAGCCGATGGGCAAATGCACTTTTGGCGAGTAGATAACGAACATCCTGAGGTATCCATCAAGTCACTGTGGCAAGAGGTTTGGTACGAGAGCTATCCCAAGCCCGATTATATTTGGCAATCTTCTTCAGCCAGCAACGATTTTGAGCCTAAATACAGCTTAACGCCGCTGGTGTTTGGCACACTCAAAGCCGCGTTTTATGCCATGTGGGTGGCGATTCCATTGGCATTGATGGGGGCGATTTATACGGCGTATTTCATGGCGCCGGGCATGCGTATTTATGTTAAGCCGACAATCGAAATCATGGGCGCGTTGCCGACCGTGATTTTGGGCTTTTTAGCCGGTCTTTGGTTGGCGCCATTTATGGAGGCTCACCTCGGTGGCATCTTTGCGCTACTGATGATATTGCCGCTGGGCGTGATGCTATTTGCCTATGCCTGGTTGCATTTACCCAAAAAACTGGCGCAGAAAATACCGGAAGGTTGGGGGGCGGCTTTTCTTATTCCGGTGATTTTACTCAGTGGCTGGTTTGCTTTTTCCATCAGCATTCCGCTGGAAACGTGGCTGTTTAACGGCAGTTTGCGAGACTGGTTTAAATCCGAACTTGGCATTGGTTATGATCAACGTAATGCCTTGGTGGTCGGTATTGCCATGGGATTTGCGGTAATTCCGACGATTTTTTCGATTGCCGAAGATGCCATTTTCAGCGTGCCTAAACATCTAACTGTGGGCTCGTTGGCGTTGGGCG
Organism: Methylobacter sp.; assembly: GCA_028712225.1. GTDB lineage: Bacteria > Pseudomonadota > Gammaproteobacteria > Methylococcales > Methylomonadaceae > JABFRC01. The sequence continues at coordinate 11,491 of JAQTQN010000033.1, read as the reverse complement.
CAACCCCTTGGCAAACCATGAGTCGAGTGGTGCTGTTAACCGCAAGTCCGGGAATTTTTTCTGCGGTAATGATTGGTTTCGGCCGGGCCGTAGGTGAAACCATGATTGTGTTGATGGCGACAGGTAATACGCCGGTGATGGATTTGAGCGTTTTTCAAGGCTTGCGAACTTTGGCGGCTAATATTGCCGTTGAGATGCCTGAATCGGAAGTCGACAGCACACATTATCGAATATTGTTTTTAGCTGCTCTGGTGTTGTTTGTATTCACCTTTATTTTCAACACGTTGGCTGAAGTCATTCGCCAGCGCCTACGCGAAAAATACAGTTCATTATGATGAAACTATGGTTTAAGAGTGGTGCCCCTTGGATATGGCTAAATGCAGCCGCAGTGAGCGTGTGTCTCATTATGGTAGTTGGTGTGTTGGGTTTAATCGTTGCGCGAGGTATTGGCCATTTCTGGCCTGGGCAGGTAATTCAATTTACCTATCAGGACGAAGGACAGGTCAAGACCATCATCGGTGAGCATGTTGATACCAGCATCACGCCGGCAGCGATGGCTAAATCCAGTGGGATTACCATGGCCGATACGGAAGAAACGTTGGTGCAGTATTTGGTTAAAACCGGCAACCGGGATGTTACCGGCGGGGATTTTCGCTGGATACAAGAGCGGAATATAAAATTACAAGAGGCGCCCGCTAATTTGGTGGTGGTTGAGCGTCGTGAATGGGGTAATTTTTATGGCGAGTTGGCGGCGGTCAAAGAGAATGGCCAAGTCATTGCTAGCGGTCAGGAAGCCTGGTCCGTGTTGCAGAGCAAAATTGCCGGTGTATTGACTCTTTATAACGATATTGCCCATTTGGAAAAAAAGGAAGTGGGTGCGATTAACTATACGTTGGAGCAGTTGCGACTTGAGCAAAAGAGTTTGCAGCTTGATAATCGCTGGGATGAGAGCCAAGAAAAACGTATTAACGACAAAAAAGCTGCGCTGGATATTGAATATAAGCAATATCAGGTTCAGTTAGCTGAACTCTACCAGCAAATCAGGCGCGACAGTTTAGTTGCTAAAACCCAAGATGGTGCTGAGGTAGAAATATCCCTGTCCAAGGTCGTTAGGGTTTACCAGCCTAATACCATGAGTTTTTTTGATAAAACGGTTCATTACGGCGCCAAATTATTTGAATTTTTGACGGATGATCCGCGGGAAGCCAATACCGAAGGCGGTATTTTTCCGGCTATCTTTGGCACCGTAATGATGGTGATGATGATGTCGGTAATCGTCACGCCATTTGGTGTGGTAGCGGCGGTTTACTTGCGCGAATACGCCAAACAGGGCTTTACCACCCGACTAATCAGGATTGCCGTCAATAACTTGGCCGGGGTGCCGTCTATTGTTTATGGCGTATTTGGTCTGGGCTTTTTTGTTTATATTTTGGGCGGCAATATTGACCGCTTGTTTTATCCTGAGTCAGCGCCTGCGCCAGTATTTGGAACACCGGGTTTGCTCTGGGCATCCATCACCCTGGCTTTGTTGACCTTGCCGGTGGTGATTGTTTCTACCGAAGAAGGACTCGCGCGCATTCCTAAAGCCATACGCGAAGGCAGCCTGGCATTAGGTGCTACCAAGCTTGAAACACTGTGGCGCACAGTACTGCCAATGGCCAGCCCGGCGATGATGACTGGGTTGATTTTAGCTGTTGCCAGGGCTGCCGGTGAAGTGGCGCCTTTAATGCTCGTGGGCGTGGTTAAACTGGCGCCCACGCTGCCATTAGACGGCAATTATCCCTTTTTGCATTTGGATAGAAAATTCATGCATTTAGGATTTCATATTTATGACGTGGGCTTTCAAAGTCCTAATGTTGAAGCGGCAAGACCATTGGTTTACGCGACTTCGTTATTGTTGGTACTGGTGATTGTCGGCCTGAATTTGGCGGCGATATTGATCAGGAACCATTTGCGAGAAAAATACCGGGCACTGGAAGGTTAATACATGACAGCACAACACACCCCTACACATACGATAGATATGAGTTCTGTTTTGCAAGGCAGAACCGTGGACACCGAGCAAACTGAAGCTTGCCTCAAGGTGGAAAATCTCAACCTATTTTATGGTCATAAACAGGCTCTACATGGCATTAATATGGAAATGCCTAAGAAAAAGGTGACTGCCTATATCGGCCCCAGCGGTTGCGGTAAATCTACCTTGTTGCGTTGCATCAACCGGATGAATGATCTGGTTGATAACGTCACTATCGAAGGCCAAATTTTGCTGGATAACGAAAATATCTATGACAAATCGGTCAATGTCGCAGCGCTACGTAGACGCGTCGGTATGGTGTTTCAAAAACCCAATCCATTCCCTAAATCTATTTTTGAAAATGTTTGTTATGGGTTACGGATCCAAGGCATTAACGACAAACGCATACTCGAAGAAACGGTTGAAAATGCTTTGCGTGGCGCGGCGCTGTGGGATGAAGTGAAAGATCGCTTACATGATAACGCCTTAGGTTTATCAGGCGGCCAGCAGCAACGATTGGTAATTGCTCGAGCGATTGCGATAGAGCCTGAAGTATTGCTGCTGGATGAGCCGGCATCGGCGTTGGATCCAATTTCAACATTAAAAATCGAAGAGCTAATCAACGAGCTCAAAGAAAAATACACTATTGTTATCGTTACGCACAATATGCAGCAAGCGGCCCGTGTATCTGATTACACGGCGTTTATGTATATGGGCGAACTGATTGAAATGGGCGCGACGAGCCAGTTGTTTACCAAGCCCGTGAAAAAACAGACAGAAGATTACATCACCGGACGCTACGGTTAACTAGGAGCACGCATGGACAATAGCAAAATAGGGCATCATATTTCTGAACAGTTCAATAAAGAACTGGAAGATCTACGCAATAAAGTATTAACCATGGGCGGTCTGGTTGAGCAACAGATCGAGCTGGCTGTTAAAGCCTTTACCACGGGCGATGTAGAGCTGGCCGAACAGGTTATCAAACAAGATAATCAGGTCGATGCTCTGGAAATGGCTATCGACCTGGAAAGTTGCCAGATTCTGGCGTTACGGCAACCGGCTGCATTTGATTTACGGTTGTTGCTGACCGTTATCAAAGTGATTAACGAGTTGGAGCGTGTCGGTGATTTGGCTGAGCGTATCGCCAATATGGCGATACATTTATCGGACTCGATAGGTAAGCGTGATGATTATTACGAATTGCAACACATGGCCGATTTGGTAAAAGAGATGCTGCATGAGGCATTGGATGCCTTCGCCAGAATGAACATCGATACCGTTACCGAGATTACCGGGCGCGATGAAAATGTCGATAAAGAATATTCCAGTATCTTAAGGCAACTGATCACCCAAATGATGGAGGATCCTCGAAACATTACGCGTACATTGGACATACTCTGGACCGTACGGGCATTGGAAAGAATCGGCGATCATTCCAGATATATCTGCGAACATTTGATTTATATGGTCAAGGGCGAGGATGTCAGGCACTTAACCCAGGCCCAGCTGGAAAAGAAAGTCAAAGGCTAAGGATTTTTTAATTGTACGAAAAAGGGCGGGATCTCATAAGAGGTCCCGCCCTTTTTATTTGAATCTAAGTTTTTAAAAAGTATTGTTATTTTTCCAAGCCAATAAAATCCCATACTTTGTGCGAGAAAGTGGCGTCTTTGTGTTCAGGCACAGGCGGGCCATTAGGGAAGTTGAGATCGTAAACTCGAGCGACATCTTGAGCTAAATCCGGCTGATCAAGTTGCGTGTAGGCGTCCTTCATAACTTCAAGTGCGTAAGGGACTGCCGGGGTGCGTTGGTATTTTTCAACTACGGTTTTAGCCCGATTGGCGGCTGCGACATACGCTTTGCGTTTCATGTAAAACCGCGCCACATGCACCTCATACATCGCAAGATTGTTGTTAAGAGCGATCATGCGTAATTGTGAGTCGGCGACATATTTGCTGCGCGGAAAACGGCGAATCAGTTCGGAAAAATTTTCGAGAGCTTGCCGAGCATTGCCTGGGTCGCGTTGGGAGGCGTCTGTGGGCAGGAATCGATCGATAAAGCCGATGTCACGGTTGTAGTTGACTAGGCCTTTTAAATAATAGGCATAGTCAACACTGTCGCTACGCGGGTTGATTTTAATGAAGCGGTCGGCGGCGGAAATTGCGGCTTCGGGATCATTATTTTTATAATAAGCATAAGCAACATCAAGCTGGGTTTGAGCTGATTCATCACCAAAAGGGTAACGTGCGCTTAAGGCTTCGTAGATTTTGATTGCCTTGTCGTAGCTGCCGGCGTCCAGGGCTATTTTGGCTTCAGTGCGAAATTTTTCTGCATTCCAGCCGACGTATTCGTCCTCTGATTCAGAATCTGAACCTGCGAAAGAAGATAAGCTTTTAAGTGTTTCACAGCCTTGCAGAGATAAACCTAAGCAGCAGATGAATAAAAATTTAATTAAATTAAATCGCATAGTGCTAATGACACGTTGTAACATTGTGGGTTTTTCTCGTTGGATATAACTGCGCTATGAGTTAGGCGGTTGCTGTTAGCGAGTATAACTTAACCGTAAGTTAATCAGAAGAGCTTGTTATGACAAGACTAATGGCCGAAGTGCCTTATGAGATGGCCGGTATGCGTTTGGATCAAGCGCTGGCGGAGTTGTTTGCGGATTATTCGCGCAGCAAGTTACAGATTTGGATCAAAGCGGGCCGGGTGCAGGTAAATGGTGTGGCGCTTAAAGCTAAGGATAAGCTTGAGGGGGGCGAGCAAATTGCCCTGGATGCTGAAGCAGAAGTGGTGATTGAGTGTGAAGCCGAAGAGATTCCTTTAGATATTGTCTATGAGGATGAGAGCCTGCTTATCGTTAATAAACCGGCGGGGTTAGTGGTGCATCCGGCCATAGGGAACTGGCATGGCACATTGCTGAATGCGCTGCTAAATCATGATGCCTCGTTGGAAACATTGCCCCGGGGCGGCATAGTGCATCGTATCGACAAGGAAACCAGCGGCTTGCTGATGGTGGCAAAAACGTTGCAGGCCCACAATAGCTTGACGCAACAGTTGCAGGCTCGGGATATTACGCGTGAATATCTGGCAATTAGCCGTGGGCGTATGACTGCCGGTGGTACGGTTGATGAGCCGATCGGTCGGCATCCGAGTGATCGGCTGCGTTATGTGGTCAGGGAGTCCGGCCGAGAATCGGTGACTCATTACCGCGTAGTGCAACGCTATACGCGACATACCTTGATTCGGGTTAAGCTGGAAACCGGGCGTACGCATCAAATTAGGGTGCATATGGCGCATATTCGTTTTCCGTTATTGGGTGATCAAGTCTATGGCGGGCGCTTTCAAATGCCGGCGGGCTGTAGCGAACGCCTGGAAAAAGAATTGCGTAGTTTCAAGCGGCAGGCCCTCCATGCGGCGAAACTAGGTTTACAGCACCCTGTTACCGACGAATACTTGGAATGGGAAGTGCCGATGCCGGAAGATATGCAGCGTTTGTTGGATGCATTAGCCGACAATGAGCAGGAGTAAACATTGGCTTACGCCTGATTGGTCGGCGCCTGAGGGCGTTCGTGCGGCGACTACCTTGCGTACCGGCGGCGTCAGTTTGCCGCCTTACGACAGTCTGAACCCGGCATTACATGTCGGCGATGACATCGGCCGGGTAAAGCAAAATCGGCAAATTATTAAAAATATGCTGGAGCTGCCTGCTGAGCCTGTATGGATGGAGCAAATACATAGCAATCGCGTAATTCAAGCAGATAACTTTACTGCCCTTGAACAAGCTGATGCCAGTTACACGCGTGAGCGCGGAGTGGTGAGCGCGGTAATGACGGCGGACTGTTTGCCGGTGTTGGTGTGTTCTGTTGGTGGTGGCTGTGTCGGTGCCATTCATGCCGGTTGGCGCGGCTTATTAAGCGGGATTATTAGTAATACCCTTAGCATGATGGGCGCGCGCGATTATTTAGTGTGGCTGGGCCCCGCTATCGGCCCTGACTGTTTTGAAGTGGGCGCAGAAGTTCGAGACGCATTTGTACAAAAATCCGGGGCATTCGATGATGCTTTCACTCAGCAAAATAATGGCAAATGGCTAGCCGATATTTATCAATTAGCCAGAATTGAATTGGCCTCGCTGGGAGTAAATAAGGTATTTGGTGGCGATTTTTGTACCGTGACTGATACGCAACGTTTTTACTCATACCGTCGCGATCAACAGACAGGGCGAATGGCGACCCTGATATGGAGAGAATAACTTAGTGAATTTATTGGTACTGATCATCATCTTTACTGCTATCGGCGGTATTTTAAGCGTCATGGCGGCCGCTGTTTTTTTGTTATTGCCAGAGCGACACAGGAACACAGTGTTGCCGCATGGTATTAGTTTTGCGATAGGTGCGTTGTTAGCAGTTGCCTTTTGGGGGTTGATTCCTGAGGCATTTGAAGCGGTCGAGCCGACACAGTTTCAAGCGTTATCAGGCACTGTTTTGGCCGGTATTCTGGGCTTTTTTGTGCTGGAAAAATTACTGATTTGGCGGCACTGTCACTTTGGTGAATGTGAGGCCCACGGTGATGAGCATGAACACGACGGGCATAGCCATTCACATAGTCACGCACATGCCACTGCGAAATCAGCTGGATCGCTGATTATCTTGGGTGACAGCATGCATAACTTTGTCGATGGGGTGCTGATTGCTGCAGCGTTTTTAACCGATGTTAAGTTGGGGATTGTTACCAGTCTGGCGGTTGCTGCGCATGAAATTCCACAAGAAGTCGGTGATTTTGCTATTTTGTTACAAAGTGGTTATTCAAGAGGTAAAGCGCTGTTTTACAACATACTGGCAAGCTTGGGTACGGTGTTGGGTGGCGTGTTGGCTTATTTTAGCCTGGAAGATTTGCATAACAGTTTGCCGTATTTTTTGGCGCTGGCGGCCTCGAGTTTTATCTATATTGCTGTTGCCGATTTAATACCGTCACTACACAAAAAAACCGATATAAAAACATCACTGCAGCAAATCGCCTTAATTGCCGCTGGTGTATTGCTGATTTGTACCATGCACGGTATTGCACATGACATTGAAATATAACGGAAAGCGTCCATCATCGGCTGATGGACGCTTTCCTTATTATCAGGTGATAACGTTGGGTTCGTTGCGGCCGGTACGTTGTTTTACTTGGCAGAAGTGCTCGGCCAGCTCAATGAGTTCTGCTAGGGCAATTCCAGCGTCTTGATCGTGTTGAGCTGGATCGGGTTCAAATTTTTCTAAGTAAATTCTTAAAGTGGCGCCGACTGTGCCGGTGCCAGATAAGCGAAAAACAATTCGCGAGCCGTCTTCAAAACCGATACGTATGCCTTGGTTTTTGCTAATACTGCCGTCAACAGAGTCGTGATAGCTGAATTCGTCAGCATATTTAACAATATATTCACCGAAAGTTTGGCCGGGCAACGTAGACAATTGATCGCGCAGATGCCCAATAATGCCATTAGCGGTGTCGTTATCTATAGCTTCATAATCATGTCTGCAGTAAATGTCCCGGCCGAATTTTTGCCAATGTTCATGGACAATATCGGCAACCGGTTGACGCTTACGGGCAATTAAGTTGAGCCAGAACAGTATTGCCCATAAGCCGTCTTTTTCTCTAACGTGAGTAGAGCCTGTGCCAAAACTTTCTTCGCCGCACAGTGTGATTTTGTCGGCATCCATTAAATTGCCGAAAAACTTCCAACCGGTGGGCGTTTCAAAGCAGGGGATGTTGTAATGAGCCGCAACGCGATCGACAGCCTGGCTGGTCGGCATGGACCGTGCGACGCCATTTAAACCTTTGGCGTATGCGGGGATTAGTTGGGCATTGGCGGCCATAATAGCCAAGCTGTCGCTTGGCGTTACAAAAATCTGGCTGCCGGTAATCATGTTGCGGTCGCCGTCACCATCAGATGCTGCGCCAAAGGTTGGGGCGTCGGAGCTAAACATTTTAGCTGCCAGCTCGTGCGCATGGGCTAGATTGGGGTCGGGATGGTGACCGCCAAAATCTTCTAATGGCTGTGCATTGATTACCGATTCCGGCGACGCCCCCAGGATGTCTACCAGGATCCTTTTGGCGTAAGGTCCTGTAATCGCATGCATGGCGTCAAAAAGAAGGGTAATGTAGCCTGAGCTGATGCTTTGTTTGAGTAGGTCGAAGTCGAAAATCGATTGCATCAATTCGGCATAATCCGTAACAGGGTCAATGATAGTGATTTTGAAATCGCCTATTTGCAGATCGCCAATTTTGTCCAGATCAACATCATCAATGTCGGCAATGTGATAGCGGTCAATAATTTGGCTGCGCTGATAAAATTGTACCGTATCTTTTTCGGGCGCGGGGCCGCCATTACCGGCGTTGTATTTAATGCCAAAATCTTCGTCGGGTCCGCCCGGGTTATGACTGGCAGAAAGTATCAAACCACCAAAAGCGTTGTATTTACGGATGAGGTTAGAAGCTGCGGGTGTGGACAGTAAGCCGCCTTGGCCTATAATAAGTCCGCTAAAGCCATTGGCAGCTGCTATCTTGATGATAGTTTGAATGGCGCTAAGATTAAAATAGCGGCCGTCTCCACCTAATACTAATGTTTTGCCGATGCGGTCAGGTAGAGAGTCGAAAATTGCTTGAACAAAGTTTTCCAGGTAATTTGGTTGTTGAAAGACTTTTACTTTTTTTCTAAGTCCTGATGTTCCCGGGTTTTGATCGTTATAAGGGCTGGTTGTGATGGTTTCAATTTGCATGAGTGGTCCTTGGCGTCAATTATGTGGTCTTAAAGTACATCAAAATCTTTATTGAGTGTAGAGCGATTATGTTAAGAGTTTGTTTGTTGATTGGCTTGGGGGTGTTTTCTAGTTTTACCTATGCAAGTCAGGATGTGTGGCTGTTGATAGATACCCACGCCAAAAAAATTGAAGTCAAGAGAGGCGAGCAAACCTTGGATGTTATTGATGAAATAGCTATTGGTCGAGGTGGCGCGGGGCTTAAACACAGAAGAGGCGACAATATCACTCCCTTTGGAGAGTACCGTATTGGCTGGGTTGGTGAAAAAAGTAAATTTCGTAAGTTTTTTGGTCTAACTTACCCTTCTGCAAACGATGCCGAAAACGCATTGAGGGAAGGGTTGATTGATCAAGAAACCTATGGCCGTATTGTGACAGCGGATCATGCTCATCAAATACCTCCTCAAAATACGCCGTTAGGCGGGCAGATTGGGATTCACGGCCTGGGCCGCGGTAATTTAGATGTTCATAAAGCATTCGATTGGACGCATGGATGCATTGCTTTAACTAACACGCAGATCGATCATTTAAGCCAGTGGGTTGATACTGGAACGGTAGTAAGGATAAAATAAAACTGGAAAGTGCATTGAAAAACGTGCAAAATTCAATCGGTGTTTCATTTTTTTGTTGTAATAACTCTTAGTAAGGAAAAATAATATGAAAAAAGTAATTAAATTATCGATGGTCGCTTTAGTTGCAAGTTTGGTTGTTGGTTGTGCCAGCACTTCAGACATCGAAAACCTGCAATCACAAATTGATGGCTTGAAAACTTCTGTTGCACAAGCATCTGCTGATGCTGCTAATGCTCAAAGTGCTGCTGCTGATGCATCTGCTAAAGCTGCTGCTGCTGAATCTGCTGCTAACCGTGCAGCTCAGTACGCACAAGACACTAACAGCAAATTGGACAACCTGTTCAAAAAATCACAGCTGAAATAATTCTATATTGCTCCTTGGAGCAATGAAAAAGCCCGGCGAGAAATCGTCGGGCTTTTTTTATGCGCTTAAATTTTGATTATCCATTGTTATAAGGATGATGATTTGAATTCAAGCCAAAGTGGGCATGGTAGAATAAACTTTTTATAACTCATCAAGTACATGCGTTTAATTAGAGGTCTATCACAATTAGAACCATTCAAAAACGGTTGTGTATTAACAATAGGCAATTTTGATGGTGTTCATCTTGGACACAGGGTGGTGATAGATAAATTAGCTGAGCGCGGCAAAGCTTTAGGATTACCTGTTGTTGTGATGATTTTTGAACCGCAACCGCTGGAATATTTTCTTGCAGACAATGCGCCTTCGCGATTAATGCGATTGCGGGAAAAAGTACTCCAATTTAACCAACTCCCTGTCGATGATTTATTAGTCGTTCGATTCAATCGTGATTTTGCCAATGTTGACGCCGAGCAGTTTATCGATCAGGTGTTAATAAAAAAATTACATATAAAGCATCTGGTTATTGGCGATGATTTTCATTTTGGCAAAGCGCGGCGAGGCAATTTTGCTTTGCTTAAAGACAAAGGCCTTGAGTATGGATTTACAGTGGAAGACACGGGTTCCTTTCAATTGGGTGAGTTGAGAGTAAGCAGCACGTTAATTCGAGACGCGCTTTGTTCGGGTGATTTGCCACATGCCGAACAATTATTAGGACAATGTTATTCTGTTTGCGGGCGGGTAGTACATGGCGATAAACTCGGACGCACTATCGGTTACCCTACAGCTAATATCAGAATGTTCAGGAAGAATGCTCCTGTTGATGGTGTATTTGCGGTCACTATGACCGGCATAGACAATAAAGAATTTCAAGGTATTGCCAATGTGGGCACCCGGCCCACGGTTAATGGCAGTTCAAAAGTGATATTGGAAACACATTTATTTGATTTTGATAAGGATATTTACGGACGCTACGTGCAAGTCCATTTCAAACAAAAAATCAGAGACGAAATTCGCTTTCCGTCGCTGGAACACCTTAAGGCTCAGATCGTAAAAGATGTGGCCGAAACTAAAAAGATTTTTGCCGAGTTTGTGTCATGACAATGGATTATAAAAAAACACTCAATTTACCCACCACCGGTTTCCCCATGAAAGGGAATTTAGCTCAGCGAGAGCCTGAGCGCTTAAAAAAATGGCAGGAAGCCGAACTTTATAAAAAAATTAGAGTCGCCTTTGCCGGGCGGCCAAAATTTATTTTGCATGATGGCCCGCCGTACGCAAATGGCGAAATTCATATTGGTCATGCGGTTAATAAGGTGTTGAAAGACATTATCATTAAATCGAAAACCCTCAGCGGTTTTGATGCGCCTTACGTGCCTGGCTGGGATTGCCACGGTCTGCCCATCGAGTTGCAGGTGGAAAAAAAGATTGGTAAAGCCGGCGTTAAAGTATCTCCAACAGTATTTCGTAAAGCCTGCCGGGAATATGCAGGTAAGCAAGTCTTGCTGCAAAAAGAAGCATTTGTTCGACTAGGCATTCTTGGCGATTGGCAACAACCGTATTTAACGATGGACTTCGGGTTTGAAGCCGACATCGTCCGCTCTTTGGGCAAAATTGCTCAAAAAGGACATCTAACCAAAGGCGCCAAACCGGTGCATTGGTGTACCGATTGCGGATCGGCATTGGCTGAAGCTGAAGTTGAATATGAAGATAAGCATTCTCCAGCCATTGATGTGCGCTTTCA
>JAQTQN010000226.1 GCA_028712225.1 Methylobacter sp. | reverse complement strand
AACAACGACGGTAACTTCATAGTAATCGCCGCCGCGATACCCAGTGCGCTATTTAAAGCCAGGTTTTGTTTTAGCCAGTGCCCCATGCCATTGCTCTGCACCAGGAAAACCTCATTTTCCAAAGGCGCCAAGGCATGCTCCCGCAGCCAGTATTCGACAACATCGCTGAGTTCTTCCAGTTTGTTGGAGTGAATAACGGCAATGCCGCTATCCAGCGGTTTGGCGTGGCTTGTTTGGGTCATGGAAATGTCCATTTGATTGGGGGCGTCCTGATTTAAACGAGGATGTTAATTAATAAATTGATTGTCGAATGTTGAAACCACAATGGCAATGTTTATCTGCCTACTTTATTGGGTTATGTCTTTGATGAGGCGTAATGCCCGGCAAATGCTGATTTCCTTAGAGGCTTGGTATAATGTCTAAAAAGCTGCTTGGCAATCAGGGCTTTATCATGGATTTTTTTGCTGTTGTCGGAATATTAACTTTTTGGGTACCTGGTGTTTTTTGAAGCTGAACGACAAAACTTTTTTCGTCCCCTGTATGGCAAACGCCGTGAGCTGGTGGTGGCCTGTTTACGCGCTCTTTACGAGAATCTGCACGGCCCGAGCGCAGATTATTCGCAAAACCTCACGCGCGACACCTTAAAAGATTTGCTGGCACCGACTGTTCAGGGCCTGATTAATGAGGTTAATGAAATCGCGGTTGACGGTGTGCAGAGCGATGACGAGTTATCCATTTTGGATAGTGCCGACGACCAGTTGCTGACCAGCGCGCTGATCCGCGCTTTGTTAAAAGACGGCTGGCTGGAAACCTTCGGCGATCGGGCCGGCTTGGTTACCGCCTATCGCTTCACCCGCTCCGGCAAACTGTTTGCCGAGGCCTTGTGGTCGCTGGATCGGCTGCGATCCCGTAGTCGGCAGCGCAATGTGCGCAGCTGCCGAAATGCGCTGGAAGCTGCGCGCAAAAATATCGATGCTTACGATCTGGTCGATGCTTATGACTATGCCGAGAAAATCATCAGCGACTTGTCTGAAGGTGTCGATTATTTTCAGGAACTGGTACGTCGCCTGATGTCGGAAGCTTCCAACACGCCGTGGGACGAATTCATCGCTTTTCTGGACCGCTTCGAGAAGGAATTTAAAAAACAGCTGACCGCAGATAATGTCGAACGCCATCGTCAGGCGATTCGCGACAGTTTAAGCCGCCTACGTAATCTGGAGAGCGACAAGGTCAATGCCTTCGAAAGCCAGTTGCAGGATATTGCCTCTTGGACGAATCAGGAACGGGTCGAATCCACCATTTTCGATTGGTTACTGGACCGCATCGAAGACCGGGTCGAAGTCGCCTGCACCGCCAAGCATCCGGAATTGATCAAAGCGATGAATATCTACATGCGTCGCGCCGCGGGCATTGTTCAGCAAGCCATGATGCTGCAAGGCGGGCAACGTCGGCAGTCTTATAGCCGGGCGATTGCCAAGGCAGCGAGCCTTGAAGGAACTGCCCAGACCGATTTCCTGGAAAGATTAGGGGAAGCCATTGCTCCCAGTGAAATCCGTTTGCTGGATCCTGCGACATTCAAACTACGCAGCGCCTCCCAACGTCGCAAAGCCTTAACCGTTACCGCACTGCCCAAGATCAGTCGCGATGCCCGGCTGCAGGCGGCGATACAACGCACCGAAGCTGCGGCGTTTACCTTATCCAATCAAGATGTGGTCGATTTCATTCGCAGCGAATTGCGTTTGCAGCAGCGCCCGGTGCGCCTCTCCAGCCTGCCGATGCAAACCGCAACCGACGTGCTGCAAGCCATGCAAATGGTGGAAGCGGTGCGCGGCTCGCGCGATGACACTTTAACCGCCAAAAAATTGCCCAGCCAATTACGCAACGCTTACTACACTGGCAGCGACTATCAACTCGAACTCAATCATGACTCTGACTAAAACGTTAATTGACCGGCTGGAGCCGGAAAACCTGAAATTGCAGCGCTTCCAGGAAATCGCCGCACGGCTGTTTGCCTGGGGCATCATCGTTCGCGACGAAGACGGCGTCGAACAACGTTGCTACGACGATGCCTGCCGCATTGAAAACGTATTGATCGAATATTTCGCCTTGTCGGGTTTTCGACTGATCCACGATTTGCAAAACGAGTTTTTCAGGCTTTATGCACCCGGCGCCCAGATTCCGGGCTTGGCCGATGACGATAATGATCCGGTGCTGTCGTTGCGCGCCCGGTTGTCTGCCGATTTTGTCGCGGCGGCACTGGCATTGCGGTTTTTATATCAACAAGGTCTGGCCGAAGGCGGCCGTTTGAGCGACGCGGGCGAGGTGTTGATTCGTTTTGACGAACTGGCAACGACCTTGCAAATCCAGATCAAGCGGCCGTTGCCGGACAATCTGGGGGATCGCGACCGCTTGCTGAAAGATTTAAAACGTCATCGCTTGATTCAATACGGCGCCATGTTCTCCATGCATGATGAAGACGCGCTGATTGCCATCCGGTCGACTATTTTGGGCATTATTGGCGAAGATGTTTTGGCGGCAGCATTGGAAGCAGACGGCTTTGTCGAAATTAGCAGCGTACCGGACAGCGGAGAGCAAAGTCTATGAAGCTGGATAAACTGATCCTGGTGAATTGGGGCGCGCTGCGTAGCGACGAATACGAAATGGGCAACATGACTTTGCTGACCGGCCCGACCGGTTCCGGCAAATCGACGCTGCTCGATGCTCTGCAAACCGTGATGACCGCCGCGCACCAGAATATTTACAGCTACAACCCCGGCCAGGATGAAACCACGCAAACCTCGCGCAGCAGCAAAAGCAAGCGCACCTTGTGGTCGTATATCGTTGGGGCGGAGGATAACCTGTTCGCCCGCCCTAACGGTGCGCACGGTTATGTGGCGGCCGTGTTTAAACCTGACAGCGGCGAAGACGGCAAACCGTTTACCGCGGTTATTGGCGTTGCCGCCCGTGTTGACGGTTCCGGTGATCGCCGCCAAGCCGTGCAGGAACGACTGGCATTGTTGCTGATCGACGATACGGCGCTGGGTTTAAGCGATCTGGTGAATTACGACGGCAACGATAATATGTGCGTCGTCGAGGTGGAAAAAATCGAAAATCACCTCAAAGCGCGATATTCGCAGGTGTTGAATCTACGCGATGCCAAGCGGGAATATCTCTGCCAGTTATACGGCCGTTTTCGCGGCCAGCGCAGCGTGTCGTTTTCGGAAGCGGAACTGGCGGCCAAAGCCTGGAGTGGGTCAATCGCCCATAAACCTATCGGCAGTGTTGATGATCTGGTGAAAAACCAGATTCTGGAATACGACACCCAGCAATTACCGCAACGCATTACCCAGATCAGCGGTTTGATGCGGCAGGTGCATCAATTGCGCATTGAAGGCGACCGCTTGCAGGCCAATGTGGTGCGTCTTGAAGGCATCGAAAAAGTGGTGGTTCGAGCTAATGGCGCTTATGAAACCGCCGTCCAATATCAACTGGCTTATTCGCAACGGGTGTTACGCGACGATCTGTTACAGATACAGAAAGCCAACGACGCTGTGGCCGAACTGGATAAAAACATCCAGGCTGCAACCATGCGGATAGAAGCACTGAACCGCGACAAGAAAGGTTATATCGACAGCCAAATCCAGCTGGTCGCCCGTTTTAGCGGCATCGCGGCAGCCGACCAGAAACGGCGCATCACCGAACGCCTGGATGCGGTCCAGCTGGACGCAAAAGCGGCGATTACAAATCTGCAACAAGCACTGCAACAGGCCGGGCAATTGCAAGCCACCACGCAGAATATTATCGGTATGGCGTTTCCGGCATCTAAACGCGAGCTATCCGAAGCCGCGTCATTGCTGGCCGAAGTGATGGCTGCGGTCGGCCAAACGCCGTGCCGGGAGCTTGAGAAACAGTTGCAAGCCGAATTAGATCCGCATGAGTTACTGGTGACGGTGCGCGCCTTGGAAGGCTTAAACGATGGCTTTGAACGGCTTTATCAAGCCTTGGCCGGTACCGAGAATAGTTTTGTTGCCGCGGTGCAAAGCCAAATCTGGCAGCTGCAAAAACGACTGGACGAAGCCCACGCCCAGGAAAAGAAGCTGGCCGAGCGTAAGGCCAACCTGGCTGAAGGCGGCGCGGATTATCCGCGGGAAATCGCCCAGGCGCTGAAGGCTTTTCGCGCCGAATTGCCCGCGGCCCGCGCTCAGGTACTGTGCGATTTGATCGAACCCAAAGACATAGCCTGGCAAACGGCTATTGAAGGTTATATCGGCGGTGCCCGTTTCAACTTTGTAGTCGATGAAGACTGGGA
>JAQTQN010000225.1 GCA_028712225.1 Methylobacter sp. | reverse complement strand
AGAATGATTGCAACATCGGAAATTAAAATATCCGTTGTTGTTGATGAAAAATATTTGGAGTTGGCGGTCAGGGTTCTGCATTCGGCATTTAACTTGGATAAAGAAGCAAACGTATAAGTTTTTTTATCAAACAAAGCTGTTATAATTGTCGATCTTGGTTGTGTGCCGACTTATAATGTGAGCCGGTGTTTAATAAATAATAGGGAGTTACCATGCTTATATTGACTCGTAGGGTGGGGGAGACTTTAATGATTGGTGACGAAGTTACCGTCACTGTTCTTGGTGTCAAAGGGAATCAGGTTCGCATAGGTGTTAATGCACCAAAAGACGTTTCTGTTCATAGAGAAGAAATATATGAAAGAATAAAAAAAGAACAGTCCGGAATATCTGATATTCAAGAATAAAATATTCATATTTATATATCTAGATTAAATTTATTAAGACAATAAACTTAAAAAAACGAATTTAAATCTAGCAAAAAAAATAAAATTAAGCGAAAATAGTACTTCAATTTGGAGGGATGGCCGAGAGGCTGAAGGCGCTCCCCTGCTAAGGGAGTATGGGCTTTAACTCCCATCGAGGGTTCGAATCCCTCTCTCTCCGCCAATATATCTTGATAAGCGTTTATTTTAATAAATAAGTGCTTATATTTAAAAGCACTGCCGTAGTTCTGAATTTAGGATAATTATCCTGCTTTTTTTATTATAAAAAAATCTTATAAAAATTCTATATTCAGACTAGACAGCTTGCGAGTAATTTTTTCTCTCTTGTTTATACATAAGGTTGATATCGTGCTATTCAGTCTAAGCACGATCTTAGCTAAAGTTCTTTTTCGTGAAACATTGATCGTTCATTAAAATCAGAATAGCGGTTTTATTTAGCGTTGTTAGGTTTTTTGCATTGGAACAGAGAGGGCAGGAAATATATGCCAGTTACACTGCCTGCCCATCATTAGATTTCCATTAGCGTCGGTCATCAGCCATTCCTCGTTTGAAATCTAGGCCCTGTGTGGCCTACCGCAGTCCTAATTTAGTAAAAAGCCAAATTCGCTCGCTATCTCATTTCGCCAATAACACAATCTCATGCCATTGAGATGACAGTTTTCAGCGGTATTACAACTGCATCTTGCATCCCCATACGTTTCGACATACCCCTGCACAGCATTTTTTAACACGCTGGCTCAGTGTTCCCGTACCCTATAATCCCGGCATTTCTCAAGACATAGTGCGGAAAGTGACGGGCTTTACTCGTGCCTAGGTCGCTCGTGAAACTTCGGCATTAAAGATCGACGGCGCGCGACTGGTACAGTTTGCGAGGCAAAGACATCCCCCCGCTTGCAGCCCTGATTTTCTACGTGGTGAACGAGTTTTTAACTCGATCAGCAGCCAAGGATCAAGTATTTAAATATATCGAAGTGTATTGCAATCGCAAAAGGCTTCACTTCACATTAGGACAATGTCAGATCAGAAGCTTTTGAAGCTAAAAAAGTCGCTTAGCCGAGTGTTCGCTAGATCGGGGCAAGATCAAATTACGCTGTGTGGAAAATTAAGGCGTATTGCTCTCAAGAGTTTAAGCGATCAAATCGGTTAACGAAGATGGGGAAAGGATGGGCACTAATCGTCTACTAAAGGCTGAAGACTGTAGTTTCAGTTCAATGATTCTATGAATTTTTTAGTTTCACATATTTGCAAGGAACGGTTTATGAATAACGCTCAACTGATCGACGCTACCAAAGCGGGTGACGTTAATCTTGTACAGATTTTAATCGAAGGCGGCGCCGACTTGGAACAAAAGGACGAATATGCTTGGACAGCTTTGAACTGGGCCGCCGGCCGTGGTGATTTGACTATAGTTCGGGCTTTACTTGACGCCGGAGCCAATGCAATCAATAGCGGCCGCGATCTCAGAACACCTTATCAAATCGCCTTGGCGGCCGCGCATGTGGAAGTTGCCACGTTGCTGCAACAGGCAGAGAAAAACACTGGTATTGCCTCAGAGAAGCGTGCGCGTCCGTATTGCAAGGCCTATTTGATTAACGCGTTTGATCAATTTCCTGGATGGCAACCGAGGCAACCTTTTGAGGATGGCTCTTTAGTCTATTTACATCAGGATTTTAGCGTCACTGCATCGATGTGGCACGGAGAAGATGTGGTGTTTGACCACGTGTCGGAGGCATGGCGAAGTTATTGCCTGGAGCAGCTGGGATTTCATGAGCCGACCGATTTGGAACTTGCTGCCGATTATCAGTCCAGACGTTCGGCAGCCTAATGACGGCAGTAATTTAAACGACGACCATTGTCGGCAACGCCTTATCTCTGATTTTGATATTGCCACCACTTGATCATAACCGTTTGGTATCACGCCACAATTATTCGTGCTCAGAGAGAAGCTAAAAATGGTCATCAAGGCGTAACTTTATAGTTTACCGGGTTGTCCTGATCGGGCAAATCTACGCTGGACAATTAGCTGAATTTTCCGGTATTTCCTCACCCTACGAAGCGTCCGAAAATTGCGAACTTACCGTGTATACCGGGCACAGTAAATTTGGATGATTGCGTTAAACAAGTTATCGAGATAATGATGCAGCGATGCATTTTCAGCGTTACAAATTGCAACTTAAAAAATAACGCCGGCAACCGGTTAAATGTCTCAACAACCTATTGAATATCGAGAAAAGGAAATGCGGGGCTGAATAACTGCGTAGCAGTCGGATCGATTGTATCGACAATGTATGAGGAAAAAATTACAACCAATCGTCTACTCAGTGTTGGGCCATTTAGCTCCGGACTTGCATCGAGTTTGTCACATCATTGCAATGACTGCCCAGTTAAAGCCTTTGACAACAACCTTTATTGGCCGGCAGGCGCGCCAAGAGCTGAGTGATGATGCGGCATGGGGAAAATATCTTGTTTGACCGGCTTTCTGACTTTCTGACGCAGGGCAAAGTTATTGCCGGTATATGCCGGGTTTTTACGTGCCGACTGATTTGGAACATCGATTATCGGCAATGTAGGCTTGAATAAGATTACCAGGTTGCCCTGAGACCTTCGGCTTCGCTCAAACTGGCTTATTTAGGCTTAGAAGACTGCAATTCAACAGACGACTCATTCAACGAGAGTAGGGCAGATATGTTAAATAAACAGCAGGGCTTAGATGAGGATACACTTATCGATAACGCCGCATCACTGGTTGAATTGTTGAGTTTGCGGGCGAACCTGCAAGCTCAATGCACGGCCTATACGTTTCTGGAAAACGGCGAACGGCCAACGAAGTCGCTGACTTACGGCGAGCTGGATTTGCAGGTCAGACAGCTGGCGGTGCAATTGCAGGCGCTGGGGTTGCAGGGCGAACGGGCTATCTTGCTCTATCCGCCGGGATTGGATTATATCGTGGCGTTTTTCGCCTGTCTTTATAGCGGCCTGATTGCAGTGCCGGCCTATCCGCCGAGCAACGGCCGACACATGTCGCGGTTGCAGGCGATCATTGATGACAGTCAGGCGGCGGTCATACTTAGCACACAAAATATTGCCAATACGGTGCGTCAATTTGCTGTCGACAGTGTTGGTTTGTTAGATAAACGATGGCTGATTACCGACAATCCTGCCGCCGTCGATGCAAGCGCCTGGCGCTTGCCGACCTTGCACAATCATGATCCGGCTTTCCTGCAATACACCTCGGGTTCCACCGGCAACGCCAAGGGCGTGATAATCAGCCACGGCAACCTGATGGCGAATCAGGAGCTGATCAAACGGCGCTTCGGTCACAATACCAATTCGACGGTAGTCGGCTGGTTGCCGCTTTACCATGACATGGGCTTGATCGGCAATGTCATGCAGCCGTTATATTGCGGAACCAGCGCTATTTTAATGTCTCCGATAGCGTTTCTGGAAAAGCCCGTCCGCTGGCTGCAAGCCATCAGCGATTATCGCGCCCACACCAGTGGCGGGCCGAATTTTGCATTCGAGTTGTGTGCGCAAAAAATCTCGGCCGACGAAAAAGCCGGATTGGATCTTAGCCGTTGGCAATTGGCTTTTAACGGCGCCGAACCGATTAACCCGGATACCTTAGATCGATTTGCCGCCGTTTTTGCAGAATGCGGATTTAGCCGCGAGGCTTTTTATCCCTGTTACGGCTTGGCGGAAGCAACCTTATTGGCTACAGGCGGCGATAAAAATACCGAACCTACGATGGCGGTCTTTGACAAGGCGAGTCTGGAACAAGGCCGGATACAACCGGTCAAGGATGATCAGATAGGCCGACGCCTGGTCGGTTGCGGCGGCATCGATGTCGATTTCGCCCAGCAGATTCGTATTGTCGATCCCGAGACCG
>JAQTQN010000224.1 GCA_028712225.1 Methylobacter sp. | reverse complement strand
TCCGAACAGCTCAAAACCCGTCTGTGGTTATTTGCCAACGAGACTGACGCCGCCGGACTATTCATACAGGAGTTACCAGAACAAGACCGCGCCTCTGTTTACGACCACGATGCCTGGGATCGTATCGAAATACTGGCCAATACGATAACCAGCCAGGAAATTCTTGACCTGGACGCAGAAGATCTATTGCACCGTCTATTTCACGAAGAACAAGTCCGACTGTTCGACCCTGAACCCGTTGAGTTTTACTGCAGATGTTCCCGACAGCTAATAGAAAAAACCTTACGTGCCATGGGGCGCGCAGAACTCGAAGATATTTTGCAGGAACAAGGGGCAATTGAAGTAGATTGTGAATTCTGCGGCAAACATTACAGCTTTGACCAAGTGGATGTAGAAGCTATTTTGGTTCCAGACGGTGTCAGCCCCCCATCCAACACTAGGCATTAACCCATGAAAAATCAAATCATCCATCGTTATCTTCGAATTTTCGGGTTGCTGATACTGCTGGTCTCTTTAACCGGCTGCGCTTACTGGTTACGGGCGTATCAAACCTATCTGCAGATGGGTGAATTTGATCGTTATTTCAATATCGTAGTGACCGATGCCTTTACCTTGGAATTTAAAGAACCGATTCTTTACAGCAAAGATTTTGTCTCATTATCGAAACTTTACGCCAGCGAGGATGACCTTACGCCAACCGGACGGCGCTGGCGGTACCGGTTCAGCAAAGTGGATGCCAATAACAAACCTGCGGTACCGGAAGTCAAATTCTATTCGGAATTAAACTTTAACAAGGAAAGTCGCATTACCTCTTGGTCGTTTTCGTCGTTGTTCTTAGAAATTGCCCCGCCAAAATTTTTAGAAGTGTCATTACGCTCAATTGGCGGCGCGGAAATCAACAAAGACAAAATGCAGCTGCGCGGCAACACCGATTTAATCGAAAAAATTTCCGCTGAACTCCCCAAAAAAGCCACCGTAGTTGCCAAGCTGGGCGCCCCCCTGGAGATCAGGGACGAGCCGGAATGGGAAATATATATCTACCATTTCCTGCTGGATACCCACGGCATAGAAGAAGGCTATGAAGACCGGGCCTTAAGCGAAGTCAAACTCACCTTCGATAAAAAAACTCAAGAACTGATTAAAATGGCGGGACGCTTCGCCGGACTGAAAGTGTCTATCAACTACAAAAAATTTCTTGATGCCAAGCCGGATGCGACGGAAAACTAAACGCAATAACAGGTTAATTTTTGGAAGGCCGATTTACTGCAGGAATCCGTCTTCCGACATAAGATAACTAAAGGCGGTTTCGCGCTGCAATCCGCCTTATACCAATCCCAATAAGTTTTTAATTAAATCCTATTAATTCTTCAATACCATTAAGTTAAGCCGTTCGTGGTCGACTGCAAGGATGCAAGAGGTAGGGCACCAAAAGTAGGCGCTCTAAGCGACGCAGGAGCAGTTGCCGAGAGCTTGTCGAACCATGAACGGCTTAACCATTCACCCTTAACGTTGAGCTAGCCTTCAAACAGCTAAGAAACATAAGATATGAATTTATTGGGATTGGTATTACAACCTTATCGAGCATACGGGAGATAGACCACCAAAAGTAGGTGCTTTAAGCAATTGCCGAGAGCTTGTCGAACCATAAACGGACTGGGTTGGTTTTTCGAGGGCACCAATATTAGCTGTCATAATGCACTCGATTACGACCTGAATTCTTAGCATGAATAAGGGCTTCGCTAGCTTTTTGCACCAAAGATACCGGGCTTTCAATATCATCAGTCAGTTTTGCAACGCCGATACTTACAGTGAGGTTTACAGGGCGATGATCAAGGCTTTGAACATTCGATGCGGCTACTGCAACACGTATACGCTCAGCTATTTCGACCCCCTGATCCAATTCGGTATCCAGCATCACCAGGCAAAACTCTTCTCCACCATAACGCGCCAACCAGTCGACCAAGCGAATATTTTCCGAAGCGATATTGCTGAATATCCTCAGCACGTGGTCACCGGTAGGCCAGCCATAGTTAATGTTGACACCATGAAAGTTATCTATGTCCATTAGCGCTACAGTCAAAGTGCGCCCATGTTTTTTTGCCATTTCGAATTCACGAGACAAGCGATTATCAAAATACCTGCGGTTATGAAGTTGAGTAAGAGCGTCATTATTAGCCTCCTGCCTAGCGGTTTCTATCAGGCGACGACCCAATAAGGTAATTAGATTGGTTACCCGCTCATTCACTACCCGAGTCACATTCTCGAAATGCTGGATATGAATGTCTTGGCCCACACTTGTATCGGGATCTTGCATGGAATCAAAGCTGACCATATTATTTCTGCCGTTTTCCTTGGCTTGGTACATTGCCATATCAGCTTGCCTAAAGGACTCTTCGAATTGCGATTGTGGGCCTAGAATGGCTACGCCAAAACTTGCGGTCACATGAAACTTACTATCTCCATTTGTAGATTTGAATTCATGAGCGGCAAGTCTTTGCCTGATCATTTCCACACTGTCTAACACGGTTTGCGTGTTGTAGCGAGAAAGCAAAAGAACAAACTCCTCGCCACCCAATCGTCCCACCTTGTCCTCCGGCCCGACTTCTTCCGAGAGCAATCGAGCTACTTCTATGAGAATTTCATCGCCTACACCATGACCATAGGTGTCGTTAAGCTGCTTAAACCGGTCCAGATCAAGGAAAACAATCGCTCGACTTTCTGACGAGAAGGGAATATCCGATTCTGAGTAATGTGCAATCTCCTCATTGAACGCCCACCTGGACAGCACCCCGGTAAGCGGGTCTAAACGTCGTGCATTTTCTAACTGAACTTGATGATTGGAACTTTGAAGAATGCGATTAAGCCTGGCCGCGATTAATTTCAGAGGCGCATCCGCCTTACAGACATCGTCCCCACTCTTGAGAAACCTAAAGGCTTCGACTTCCTCGGCGCTGGTTCTGACAATGAGCAAAGTTGGGCTGCTAACGCCTTCATAAGCCGTTTCTAATTCCCCCTCCCCTATACTGCTGTCCATATACAGCAAGGTGATATTCTCATCGCCGTTAATGCTGCCATTGACCTTTGCGGCAAGCATATAATGACTTAATTCGCTCTGGATGGAATCAACCGAGTAAAAGTTGTCTGGGGCACGCCAAGCGACTGAGTACATAATCTTATTATGGAGCATCGACATCTCACTGTTTTTATTGGATTAAAGGAATCAATGGGGATAGACTCGATTGATTTTACGGTCATGTTGTAAAAAGCTGTAGGGCGGTTCGCACAGCAAACCGCCAATCACCGTAAATTCCATAACCTATTGCGCGAATCCAGCTTACGAATTAACCACGAAAGACAACCTCTTTTGAAGGTGGTTTTCTCTGGTGATAATTTTGAAGCCGTTTAAATATTGGGTTGAGAGAAGCGTGCAGCTTAGTTGTTGAGTTGATTTTTTTTGGTAAAGGGTAACGATTACTTTCTTTTCTTAAATACTAAAAACATACTCAGCCACGACCCAAATAACCAAAATGCAGCAGGCAAGGGGACTTGGGACACTTGCAATTGGTAAGATTGTTCACTACGCACCAATCCACCTAGCAATAGGTAGTAGTCAATTCCTTTGCTTGCTTCAAAGGAAGCTACTCCTGCATTTGATGTTGATAGAATTGAAGTGCGATTAGCAATATTTGCAGTCAGCTCGTCTCCCGAATATGGGCTAGATGCTTGGAAAGTTGGCGTTAAAGAAACTTCAAATTTTCCATTTAAAGTGTTGCCTAAGTAAAAGGCAAAGTTAGTGCTGGCTGTTGAAATAGAAATTTTCTGATCAACTTGAATGATTGGTGAATTTCGTTGCGTCCAACCTGCATCATAGTTACCACAAATCCCATTAGGCAAGCAGTAACTTAGCGTAGGTTCTATTAGAACAAATATCGGTGCCGATCTAGTATCTGACTGACTAAAAACAGAAGCAAAACTATTTTGGCTTACAAAACTGACAAGTAGGATAAAAACAACATTAATACATTGTTTTTTGAGGGATATTGATATTTTCATTTGCTACATGTCCTTTGATGATTTCGAAATAAGAGTATTTTCTAATAGCCAAATAGCTTCTTTAGCGCCTTAGTCTATTGGCTAGAACTATAAGATTGCAATCTATTTCGGCTATCAAGAATTTAAGCAATTATTGCAATTTAGCTTAGCTCCTTGAAAGTCAAAGGTTGTAAATATTCTTTGTAGAATCTTGTCGACAAGTAATTTCAGAAAGGTCTATTCACCCCTTCACATTCCCAACATGCAGCCCGCATTCTTTTTTGGTGCTCTCTTCCCACCACCAGCGTCCGGCGCGTTCGTGCTGATT
>JAQTQN010000223.1 GCA_028712225.1 Methylobacter sp. | reverse complement strand
GCGGTATTCGACAACAGTTATGCCAGTGCCGAAAATGCCTTCCAAACCCACATGAAATTGGCGGCAGGCAAAGATGACATCGCAGTATTAAGCGGTTTCGGTTATCAGGATTTTGATAATCGTGTGGCCGGTGGCGGTGAAGAGCAGCAACATTCAGGTTTTAAATCGTGGGCGGGCAATACCAAACTGATCTACCAGCCTAACGAGGCGCATGAACTGCTGCTGGATATGCAGTATTTGCAGCAGCCCAAAACACCCCGTTATGACGAACTGGTAGCCGGATATGGTCAAACTCAACCGAACTCCGATGTGTTTTTTTTCGAACCTAACGAACGCTTATTTTTGCATGGCAGGTACCGATACATTAAAGCTGCGCCGATTTTCGATAGCTTGGAATTTCATGTCGCGCATCAACGGATCACCGATGATCGCCGGGCGCGGGATTTCGGATCTGTTAAGGAAGCTCGAGAACGTAATGCCAGTCATTTGACCGAGGTTACTGCGCAAGCGGCCTTCGCTCATTGGATAAACTCGCAATTGGTATACGGGTTGGAGTTTTATCACGATGAAGTGACCAGCAGTCGCGTGGATACCAATATCAATACGGAGGTTGGGAAAACGGCAACCAGCCGCTTTCCGGATGGCTCGACCATGGACTCATACGCAGCATACGGCAACGAAACCTTGCAGTTGGGCGAGCGCTTACAGCTGTTGTTGGGTTCGCGTTACAGTCATTATCATACCGTCCTGGAGCCCGCAGATCGGGGGGTAGGCGCAGAGTTAAATCATCATGATGTCACCGGCAATGTCGGATTATCTTATTTGCTTGTTGATGGATTGAAGTTTGTCAGTAATTTCGGCCGCGGCTTTCGGGCTCCCAACATTTTCGACTTGGGAACATTAGGTCCTCGGCCAAGTAACCGTTACAACATCGCCAATCCAGAGCTACAGCCGGAAACGATACTGACCTGGGATTTTGGCTTCAAATTGCAAAACCAGCATTGGCAGGCTGAAGCCATCGGTTATGCATCCGATTATAACGACAAGATTACCAGTGTTCTGACGGGGGATGTAATTGCCGGAAGAGCCGTTGTGCAAAATCAAAATGTGAATAAAGTGCAGCTTTACGGTGCGGAGATTGGCGCTCGCTATTTTGCCAGCGATCAGCTGGAAATAGTCAGTAGTCTAAATTACACCCATGGCGATGAAACGTTTGCGGACGGCAAGAGTTTGCCAGCAGATCGCATTCCGCCTTTAAACGGTCGCTTGGGTCTGTATTACAAGCTGATGCCAACGCTATGGCTTGAGTCATACACACGCTTTGCAACTCGGCAAAATCGGTTAAGCGGTCGCGATTTAGCGGATCCGCGCATTAATCCGAACGGCACCGGCGGCTGGGCGACGCTAAATCTGCGTGCAGGCTGGAAGCCCGACTCGCGTTGGGCTTTGCAATTGGATCTTGAAAATGTGCTGGATAAAAACTACCGGGAACACGGCTCCGGTATAGACGCAGCGGGCATTAACGTGATTGCCAGCTTGCGTATTAGCTTATAAAAATTATTTGCCCAAACGAATAACCCGGCCCTGTGCAGCAGACTGCAAGGCGGCGACGATGATTTGGCAGTTGGCTTTGGCATCTTCAAATGACAGCGCCGGTGCGGTGCCGTTTAATACGCAATCGCTGAAATGTTCAATTTCCAGATTAAAGTGGTTAGCGGCGGGCAGGCGTTCTTCAGATTGACGGCCGTCTTCGGTCCACCAGGAAATAACCGGCACATCGCCCGGTAATTGCCAGACGGTCTCGCATTTAATGCCGCCGCGGGTACCGATAATTTCATATTCACAGCGGCGTGCGCGTTCAAAACTGAAATCAAAGTGGGCGAATTTACCTTCGCCAAAATCAAGCACACCGCTGGTGGTGGTGTCGGCGCCGCTTTCTACATAACTGGAGATGGCGGTAACGGCAATCGGCAGTTGCTCAAAAAACATCCGGGCCGAATGAATGGCGTAGCAACCGATGTCCCACATGGCGCCGCCGCCGCGTTCTACGCTTTCGGTTAAGCGATACATCCGTGCCGGGCGCATCATAAACGAGTAGCTGGCGCGTACCGAGCGAATGTCGCCGATCAGCCCTTGATCGAGCAATTCTTTTACCCGCGCATGTTGCGGGTGAAAGCGGTACATAAAGCCTTCCATAACGGTGACGTTGTGACGCTGTGCGGCGGCTTCGATAGCCTCAATGTCCTCTAAGGTTAGCGCCATAGGTTTTTCAATCAACACATGTTTACCGTGTTCAATGGCGCGTAAGGCCCACTCGGCATGTTCATGATTTGCCATAGGTAGATAAACGGCGTCAATTTCGCTATCGGTAAGCAGGCTTTCAAGGTGATCATAAGCGCGCACATCTTGCTGCTGCGGGGCATATTGAGCCAGCGTTTGTGCGGCAGCGCCGGGTCTGCGGCTGGCAATAGCCACTAATTGGGCATTACCAGCCTCGACGATGGCCGGCAGCAGGCGTTCATTAACGCGTGCCGCGCCTAAAATACCCCAGCGTAGTTTTGTGTTGCTCATAAGCATCCTCTTCGAATCGTTCCCCGGCGTTAAGCAGTAAACTTAAAAATAGGGTCGTTGTTAATGTTCTGATTGGGTAATGATACCGCTATTTGCTAAGCAAAATGGCATTGTTGTCGCCAATCGACTTATTTTTTAGTGTAGAAATACCTAGATGAAGGTTTGCTGAATGGATGTTTTAGGCTCCCGTTTTGTCATTAAATGATTACACGGGTGCGCATAAAGCAAGGTATGCTTTAAGGCATCAATCATTGTGTTAACACTACCGGCTAGGCGTTTTTAACTGGCTTGGGTTGGGGATTTTTACTATGCAATTCAAACAAATTTTGCAGCACAGTCTTATTGCCAGATTGGCGCTTATTTTGGTGTGTACGCTCTTGGTGAGTAGCTGTGCCAATCGACCGGCCATTCATAAATCAGCTTTGCAGTCGTCTTATCAAACCTTGTCGTTAGGTTTATTTGAGATCAATTCCTTTGATGTTTATGTGCATGACGATGTGGTGCATGTGTTATTTGCCGGGTCAGAAAAAGCCGACAGCAAGACACGCGTGGTTCGTTATATTCGCTCCGAAGATTCCGGTAGACATTGGTCTAAGCCAGTTGATATTGGCGGATCTGTGGCCGCACTCATTGACGCAGTGCGTGGCAATGATGTGCAACTGGCCGTCAGCGGCAATAATTTATTGGCTGTTTGGCAAGCACGCGGTGAATTCCCCGGCATGGGGCCGATGGTCAGTGTGTATTCGCGCGATGATGGCAAAACATGGCAAGCAGGTAGCAATCCTGCCGTAAACAACGCAGGCGATCAGGCCCACATCGATTTGACCGCAGACCAGCAAGGCAGTTTTCATGTCGTTTGGCTGGAAGATCCGGAAGAAAACGGTTACCAAAGCTTACGTTATGCCCGTTCCATTGATGGTGGCGTACAGTGGCAACCCACTCAGCTGCTGGATGACGGCACCTGTTCATGTTGCTGGAATACCTTAAAAGTGTCGCCAAGCGGTGAACTCAATGTGCTGTATCGAGATATGAAACCGCGTGACATGGCGCTAATACGTTCATCGGACCACGGCGTAAGTTGGCAACCGGTCGGCATGGTCGGAGACTTTAATTGGCAGTTTGAAGGCTGCCCGCATATTGGCGGTGGGCTGGCGCAGGCGGGCGATGATCAGCTTAATGTCGTGGTTTGGACCGGCGCTGAACC
This sequence comes from Methylobacter sp., assembly GCA_028712225.1. GTDB lineage: Bacteria > Pseudomonadota > Gammaproteobacteria > Methylococcales > Methylomonadaceae > JABFRC01. The sequence continues at coordinate 589 of JAQTQN010000223.1, read as the reverse complement.
GAATCCCGGCCTGTATCATTTGCGTTCCGATAATAACGGCAAGACGTGGACCGCGCCGCAGCCCTTGGGTAATCATGCCTTACACGGTGACATTGCTGCGCTTGATAACAAACATATCCTGGCAATTTGGGATGAGTTGGGGCCTGAAGGCTCCAGCATCGCATCTGCGCAATCGCAAGATGGCGGCAGCACTTGGGCAACCACACAATCCTTATCAAAGCCGAATGCGATTGCAACCCATCCAAGAGTAGTCGGTACCTCAATCGGATATTTGACACTCTGGACAGAAAAACAGCCCAAGCAACGCAGCCAGCTGGCGATTGCGGTTTTTGAGTAGGCTAAGTTTTACTGCCCGGTAAAAAAGCATCAGTTATATAATGACCGCCGCAATCATTTGAACAATCGGCTTAACCTTTAGACATCATGACTCACTATAAAAATAATAAAAACTACAGAGTAGCGGTTTGTTTCGCAGTGTTTTTAGCGATGATGTTGCCTGCGCAAAGCTGGGCACACGCCATTTTAGTGCGCTCGCAACCGGCCAAAGAAGTCGAGCTGACCGAAGCGCCCAAGCAAATAGATGTCTGGT
>JAQTQN010000222.1 GCA_028712225.1 Methylobacter sp. | reverse complement strand
GGCGTTGTCGCCACACCATCACACCTGACGCCACTACCGATAACGCCACCCAGGTTTCGGCGGAGTGTATTGTTAATCCGCCAACATGCAGTCCGGCTCCGACCATCATCATGATTAAAAAAATACTTGGCAACAGCCACAATGCGCGTCCGCCGATCATCGCAGCGCTAAGACCTATCGCTATCATCACCAGCAAATGATCGGCGCCCTGCAGCGGATGCAGCACGCCATCCACAAAGTAATGTACCGCACCGGCGCCGGTATGCGCTTCGGCGGACAGGCACCAGAACGACAACAGTACCCCTGAAACAACACTGCAAATTTTAGTTTTCATAACCATTCCTTATCGATTTATACCGTTAGATAGCGTTTCACCATGTCGTCGCTTAGCTCGTTCATGATTCCCGAGGCAACTGTGCGGCCGCGATCCATAATACAGAATTGATCCGCTACCTTACGAGCAAAAGGAAGTTTTTGTTCCACCAATAAAACGGTTACCCCTAATTCATGATTGATTTTTGCTATCGCCTCATGCACTTCGCCCACCGCATTTGGATTGGCTTTAGGCATTGAGATAGGCGTACCGCGCGCACGGTTTAGTCGCATGATCACATCGCCGATTTCACTGACGATATTGGGCTGGATGCCTTCGGTGGGTTCATCCAAAATCAGCAATCTTGGATTTAATACCAAGGCCCGGCCAATCGCCAGTTGCTGTTGCTGGCCGCCGGATAAGTCACCGCCGCGCCGTTTGAGCATCTGCTTCAGCACCGGAAAAATTTCGTAGATGGAATCAGGCACTTTTTTGATGCCTTTTTTATGCGCGGCACGCAAACCGGTTTTAAGATTTTCCTCAACCGTCAACAAGGGAAAAATCTCCCGACCTTGCGGCACATAACCAATCCCCAGTTCGGCGCGAGCTTCAGCTTTGGCGCGACTCAACTCCAGACCGTCAAATAAAATGCTGCCCTCCTGGGCAGGGATCAGCCCCATCAAGGTTTTCAGCAAGGTGGTTTTACCCACGCCGTTGCGACCCATCAAGCACACACAGCTACCGGCCGGGATATGCAAATTCAAATCCCATAAGGTATGGCTGGCACCGTAATATTGTTGTAACCCGCTTATATTTAGCATTAGCCCCCCAGATAAACTTGAATGACACGCGGATCGTTTTGCACTTCATCCATCGTGCCTTCGGTGAGTACCGACCCTTCATGCAGCACGGTGACTTTGCGAGCGATGCTGCGCACAAATTCCATATCGTGTTCGACCACGACAATCGAGTGCTTGCCTTGCAGAGACAGCAGCAATTCAGCGGTACGTTCCACTTCCTGATGAGTCATCCCGGCAATGGGTTCATCCACCAGCATCACTTTGGGTTCCTGCATCAGCAGCATGCCGATTTCCAGCCACTGTTTTTGGCCGTGGGATAGTATGCCCGCCGGTTGTTTTACCAATTCCGGCAAACCAATCGTTTGTAAAACACTGTGGATGCGGTCGCGCTGCTCTTCATTCAGCCGGTGAAACAAGGTCGGCCAGGTGCGCTTGTCGCATTTAAGCGCCAGCTCCAGGTTTTCAAATACCGTCAGGGCATCGAATACACTGGGCTTTTGAAATTTACGGCAGATACCGGCCTGAGCAATGGCCGGTTCATCAAGCTCCAGCAAATCGATGGTTTGACCGAAAAACACCGAGCCGGTATCCGGGCGCGTTTTGCCGGTGATGACATCCATCAAGGTGGTTTTACCCGCACCGTTTGGGCCGATCAAACAACGTAATTCACCGGCATCAATATAAAGCGACAGATGATTGAGCGCCTTAAAGCCGTCAAAACTGACACTGACATCTTCAAGATAAAGTATCGGGCCATGCCGGGTATCCAGCACAGTGTTCAGTGCTACGTTGTCATTGTCTTCGGGCACCAGATTAACGATGAATGAATTCATACGCTTTGCTCCTTACGATAACGGCGCAGTAAGCCGACGATGCCGTCCGGTAATAACAAGGTCACCAGTATGAACACCGCACCCAAGGTAAATAACCATATTTCCGGCAGTAAACCGGTTAATACGGTTTTACTGTAGTTAACCAAGATGGCACCGATAATCGCACCGACCAAAGTACCGCGCCCGCCAATCGCTACCCAAATGACGATTTCTAAAGAATTCAGCGGTGAGAATTCGCTGGGATTAATAATGCCTACCTGCGGCACATACAGCGCACCGGCCAGCCCTGCCAGCATGGCGGAAAACACAAATAACCATAGTTTGAACATTTCTACCCGGTAGCCAAGAAAACGTACCCGCGATTCCTGGTCGCGAATGGCGGTTACTACGCGCCCTAATTTGGTATTCACCAGCCAGCGGCAAAGCAAAAAGGCGGCGATCAAGCTCAGTCCGGACAACATCAACAACATTGACCGAACGTTTTCGGACTGGATATTAAAGCCCAAAATATCCTTAAAATCGGTCAAGCCATTGTTGCCGCCAAAGCCCATTTCATTGCGGAAAAATGCCAGCAATAATGCGTAAGTGAGTGCCTGGGTGATGATGGATAAATAGACGCCCGTCACTCTGGACCGAAAGGCCAGCCAGCCGAATACAAAGGCCAAGATGCCCGGCGCCAGCACCACCATCAGCATTGCAAACCAAAAGTGATCAAAACCCAGCCAGTACCAGGGCAGCTCTTTCCAGCTCAAAAACACCATAAAATCCGGTAACATCGGGTCGCCGTAAACGCCGCGATTACCAATTTGGCGCATCAAGTACATGCCCATCGCATAACCGCCCAAGGCAAAAAACGCCCCCTGCCCCAACACCAGAATCCCGGCATATCCCCAGACCAAATCCAGCGATAATCCCAACAAGGCAAAGGTGATGTATTTGCCAAGCAACGACACCGTATAGGCTGAAAAATGCAGCGGCGAATCTACCGGCGACAGCAAATTACACACAGGAATAATCAGTGTTACTGCGGCAAGTAGCATCAACACTGCGCTACCGGTTTTATCATTAGCCAACCATGCTTTGTACATATCAGGACTCCGCGGCTCTGCCCTTTTGCGGAAACAATCCGCGCGGGCGTTTTTGAATAAACAGGATGATGAATACCAACACCAGAATTTTTGCCAGTACCGCACCTGCAAAAGGCTCAAGGAATTTGTTGGCAATTCCGAGCGAAAAACCGGCCACTAGCGTTCCCAGTAAATTGCCGACCCCGCCAAATACCACCACCATAAAAGAGTCGACGATATAGGCTTGGCCTAAATTGGGCCCCACATTGGTAATCTGGCTTAAGGCCACGCCCGCAACTCCGGCAATCCCCGAACCCAAACCAAAGGTCATTGCATCAACACGAGCGGTTGGAATGCCCATGGCTTTTGCCATATTGCGGTTTTGCGCAACAGCCCGCACTTCCAGGCCCAGCTTGGTATGTTTGAGGATTTGCAACAGCGCGATAAACACCAGCAGACAGAACACCAGGATATAAAAACGGTTCCAGGTCAACGACAGAAAATCGTTAATCTGCCAGGAACCGCTCATCCATTCCGGTGTGGCGACACTGCGGTTTAACGGTGAAAAAATCGAGCGCACGGTTTGTTGTAAAAATAAACTGACGCCAAAAGTGGCGAGTAAGGTTTCCAGCGGCCGTCCGTACAGAAAACGGATAATGCCGCGTTCAATAGCCACACCGACTAAAGCGGCCACCAAAAACGCCACCGGAATGGACACAATCAATGCCACGCCCAAATGATTCGGCAACAATTGCTGCATCACATAAGTGGTATAGGCCCCCAGCATCATCAGTTCGCCATGCGCCATATTGATAATACCCATCACGCCAAAGGTAATCGCCAAGCCTATCGCCGCCAGCACCAGCACGGCCCCCAGACTTAAACCAAAAAACACGGTTTCGATGGAACTGTAAATCTGCAGGCGGGTACTGATTTTTGCCAAGGCGGCCTCCGCCAGGTTTCTAATATCTGCATCCGCTTCCAGAGGCTGGCCGTCGGCATCTTTTTCCACCATTACTTTGAGCTGGTTTACCGCATCCAGGCTGTTATGGTCTTTGAGTGCGTCGATGGCGTTGATACGCACAGCCTTATCAGCGCTATTCATGTCCTGCAATAAGAACACCAGCGCAATGGCCTTTTTTACGTCCGCATCCGGCTCCATTGCTACGCGACTCTTCAACAGTTCCAAGGTATTACTATCAGCCTCTTTTGCCATGGCTTTGACTGCCGCTAAACGCACCGCTGGATCGTCAGCACTTAATTCCAATTGACCGATAATTTTGCGCAGCGAGCCTCTGAGTTTGTTGGTCAGGTTGATTTTAGTGACGGCTTCACGTGCGACAGTGCCGGATTTTTCACCCGTGACTGCATCGCTGATGTCAT
>JAQTQN010000221.1 GCA_028712225.1 Methylobacter sp. | reverse complement strand
TTCCATGATAAAGGGCGAGGTTTCACCTTTAAACAGGGTATGACGCATAATCAGGCCAGTGAAAACGGCCACGGCTATACCTAATATATACAAACCGAATACCAGATTCTGCCCGCCCACTGGAAAGAATGCCGCCGCAAATAAGGCATACACCGGCAATCTTGCTCCACAGGACATGAACGGATTCATTAGATTAGTCAATATCCGATCGCGTTGATTTTCCAGCGTGCGGGTGGCCATAATGGCTGGCACGTTGCAGCCAAAGCCGACAATCATCGGTACAAACGATTTGCCCGGCAAACCGATCATGCGCATGAATCTATCCATCACAAATGCAGCTCGGGCCATGTAGCCGGAATCTTCCAGTGCCGACAAAAACATGAATAAAAAACCGACAATGGGAATAAAGGTAGCCACCACTTGTATGCCGCCGCCAACACCTTGGGTGAACAATACCACCAGCCACTCGGGCAAATTCAGCCCAGTTAATACCAGCGCCAAGCCATCGACTAATAAAGCACCGACGGCTTGGTCGAAAAAGTCTACAAACGCGCTGCCGATGTTGATGGTGAACATAAACATCGCGTACATCACCAGCAAAAAAATCGGAATCCCTAAAAAACGGTTAAGCACAATACTGTCGATTCTCTCGGTAGCATGGCGACTAACTTCGTTGATTTTACAGACAGCGCCTTGAGTCAGTTGATTAACAAAACCATAACGCGCATCGGCGGCCAATATGTCGATTTCATCATCGGTTTCCAACTCTACCTGACGTTGCAGTTCGGCCACTTTAGGCAACAATGTCGGCCCGGCGATCTGCCGCGCCAGCGTATCATCTTCCAGCAAACGCATAGCTAACCAGCGCGGAGCGCAGGGCTGTTGCAACGAGGCTTGTGCTACTAAAGGTAAAAGCTTGTCGATAGCCTGCTCTAAGGCTGGTACATAGGGGATAGCCACGGTAGGAACGGGTTTACTGAGCACCGCTTGGCTGACCGCAGCTTTTAATGCCGCCAAGCCGTTGCCGGTAGCCGCTGAAATTGCCACTACCGGGCAACCTAGTTGTTCAGCCAAAAAATCCGTATCGATTTTAATACCGCGTTGTTTAACGGCATCCATCATGTTGAGCACCAACAGCATTGGCACCCGCATTTCAATCAGCTGCGATGTTAAGTAAAGATTACGTTCAATATTGGAGGCATCAATAATGTTGATCACCAAATCCGCCTGCCGCGAGGCAACGAAATCCCTGGCGACTTTTTCATCCAGCGAGACTTGATCATCGGCAGCTTCTAAGGAATAAGTGCCCGGCAAATCGACCAGCTCGATACGCTGATCGGCAAACATATATTCGCCGGTCTTTTTTTCCACCGTCACGCCCGGCCAATTGCCGACGTGCTGGCGGGAACCGGTCAACACATTAAATAGCGTGGTTTTACCGCAATTGGGATTACCGACAACGCCGACGATAAACGTACTGGTCATGACAGCTTCTCTACCAGCACCACAGCCGCCTCGTCTTTGCGCAGCGTTAACGAAAAACCGCGCAGTTTGATCTCTACGGGGTCGCCCATCGGCGCAAAACGGGTAATACTAAATTCAATACCCGGCGTTAAACCCATCGCCAGCAGACGTTTACGATAAGCTTTACCGGATTGGTCAAAACCAATCACTTTACCGACATTTCCCACTGCCAGATTTTTTAAACTTGTTGTCATTTGTTCAACCTTGGTATGAACCGATAAGTTCTTAATCAAGAATAATTCTCATTAAGTTGACTATATCACCCTGTGCCCAGCTAAGCGAAATATTTTCTTTTCAGCGTTGTAATTCACAACTCCAGCTTAGGGAAATTTTCCTTTTAAACCTTCATTTATGGAGACTGTGCCGAGTTTTGGCTACCATGCCAGCTTTTTGAAATTCCGGATCGTCATGAAAAAACTTGTTTACGCCACACTTGGGCTATGTAGCTTGACTGCGGTCGATATTGCATTGGCTAAAGATGAACCCTTAGATTTAGGCGTTATGAATGTTATATCGACCAGCCCGTTGGATGGACGCGGTGTTGATGCTAATAAACTTCCCAGCAACATCCAAACTGTTTCTGCCGAAAAACTGCAAAAAGCTCAAAGCATTTCACTGGCCGATTACATCAACCAGTATTTAGGCAGTGTCACCATCAACGAGGCGCAAAATAACCCGCTACAACCGGATATTTATTATCGTGGTTTTGTTGCCTCACCATTATTGGGTATGCCGCAAGGCTTATCCACCTATGTTAACGGCGTGCGCTTTAACGAGCCGTTTGGCGACACGGTCAATTGGGATTTAATTCCTGAAGGTGCGATTGACTCCATGGCCTTATATGGCGGTTCCAACCCGGTTTATGGTTTAAATAGCTTGGGCGGCGCAATCTCCGTTAAAACCAAAACCGGCTTTTCTGCGCCCGGACACCAAATTGAAGTCTATGGCGGCTCTTGGGATCGGCATTCAGAAGAATTAACCAGCGGCTGGAACAATGGCACTTGGGGCTATTTTTTAGACCTGAATCACTTTGAAGAAGATGGCTGGCGTAATTTTTCACCGACTAAAGCAGAACGGGCGTTCGGCACCTTGAGCTGGCGTGGCGATAAAGGCTCACTGGATTTGACCCTGGCCGCCAATGACAATGACATGCGCGGCAATGGTGCCACACCGGAAACCATGCTGAGACAAGAAGGCAGAAAATCGGTATTTACCCATCCTGATCAAACTATCACCCGGATGTTCTTTTCGGAATTGGCCGGAAGCTACGATGTCACTGACGATATTGAAGTCAGCGGTAATGCTTACTTTAGGCAAAATCGCGTCAAGACTTTTAATGGTGACACCAGTGATTTTGAAGCTTGTTTGGCTGATCCAACACTACTTTGCGAAACCCCGGGTCCTGATGAGCAAATCGTTGTAGATACCAACGGCAATCAAGTTCTGGCTGACGATGCCGTCGAAGGTGGCACCAACAACACCAGCCAAACCAACATGCGCGGCCGTGGTGGCTCGTTACAATCCGTATTTGCGCAAGACTTGTTCAAACACAAAAATAACCTGACCGTTGGTACCAGCTACGACTACTCTTCCGTTCATTTCAACGCAGATACCGAATTGGCTTCTTTAACCGATAATCGCGGGACTGTTGGTAGCGGTATATTGGTTGATGAACCACGCGTTCGCTTAACCACCAACACCTCAGCGGTAGGTGTATTTTTAAGTGACAGCTTTTCCATCACTGATGACTTAACTGCCACTGTCGCGGGTCGATACAACTACATTCACATGAATTTGATCGACAAATACGGTACTGAACTTAATGGCTCGCACACCTTTGAGCGTCTTAATCCATCCGCAGGTTTAACCTATAACATATTCGACAATCTGACCGTATACGGCAATTACAGCGAATCGACCCGTGCGCCCTCACCCATGGAATTAAGCTGTGCCGATCCTGCAGCACCGTGCAAACTCCCCAACTCCTTCACTGCCGATCCCCCTTTAGAGCAAGTGGTTGCGAAGACCTGGGAAGGTGGCTTTAGAGGCGATTTAAATAATGCCGTAGGCAAAGGTGATTTGAAATGGAACTTAGGCTATTTCCATACCATTAACACCGATGACATTATTTTTCGCCGTGATTTAAACAGCGGTTTGATAAGCCAAGGCTTTTTTCAAAATGTTGGTAAAACGCGCCGCTATGGCATAGAAGCCGGAACTCAAATCAATTATCCGCAATTATTCAGCAGCATCGACGATTGGCATTTTTCCACCAACTACACCTACTTGAACGCGCGTTTCTTAAGCGGTTTTGATAGCTTGGACCCACTTGATCATGACCAAATTGCACGGGTTGACCAAGGCGACAAAATCCCCGGCATTCCTGAGCATATTTTTAAGGCAACGATTGGCGTGGACTTGTGGCAGAAACTCTCTTTGGCTTTAGATGGCCGATACAGCGGCGATCAAGTCTTTAGAGGCGATGAAGCTAACAACAACCCAAAACTATCAGGTTACTGGGTGTTTAATGCCCGGGCTGAATACAAATTCACCGAAAACGTCGCGTTATTCGGCAAGCTCGATAACATCTTTGACAACAACTACAACTCGTTTGGCGTCTATGGTGACGCCAGCAGCATTCCGGGCAACTTTGGCACAGGTAACGATAGATTCGTATCACCTGGCATGCCTAGAGCCGGTTGGTTGGGTGTTCGTCTAAGCATGTAAAGCAAAAACGCAGTTCAAAAACAAAATGGCGACTCTTAAGTCGCCATTTTTTTTGAGATTCATAAAAAATATTTTCTTTCGGGCAATAAAAAGCCCGCATAAAGCGGGCATCTTGAGCACTTATTATTATTATTGATCGTACACTTCGTACAAACTCAAGCAGAACAACTTCCTATTTT
>JAQTQN010000032.1:16336-18999 GCA_028712225.1 Methylobacter sp. | reverse complement strand
GTCACCGAACAATTGCTGCTGTCCGCCCGCGAATACGCCATCGTGACTAAGGATGCTGGCGATACCACCGACCTTTGGACGTTTTACGGCTTTGCCGATGAGGCTGCCATGCAGCTCTCGCTGCCCAATGTGCCGGAGTTTTTAAATAGAACCGGCCTTCGTTATGTCGAATTGATCTCCTTATTAAAAACCCGGTTCTTAAATCCGGGACAACTGGCGCTGAATTTTGTCGACGATATTTTCAAAACCCCAATCGCCACCGGCCAACCCGCTCCGTTCGATAGTCAACAGGTCTACGACCTACTGCTCGACATTAACGCTGATCTATTAAACCCCGCTGACGACCCGCTCATCAACCAAGCACTAAACAGACGCGGCATCTCTAATCCCGATGATTTCATCGCCTGGACTAAAGCCCATTTTGCCGACATCAATGCCGGCGTTTTATTATTCGAGCAAGAAGGTCGCTGCCAGCTTGCCAATACCCAACTAAAAACCGTCGAGCAAATTTACAGCCCCGTTGCTGCGCCCCTATCAACAGATTTTCTCTCGAAACTGCATCGCTATATTCGCCTGTGGCGGCGCTTAGACTGGCGTATTGAAGAACTCGACAGCGTTCTAGTTGCGCTGCAAGCCAAGGATTTGTCAGCCGATGTATTGGAAAAACTTGCCGACATTAAACAATTAGCGGAAGTAACAAAGCAGCCGCTGGAAAACCTTACCGCATTGCTTGGCAATATTGAAACGCACGGCGACAAGCCGCTGTACAGCAAGTTGTTTTTAACACGCACTATTCAGCAGCTGGATCCGGCCTTTACTGCTGATGCCTTCGGGGATTTTTTAACCGCCGATACGCCTATTTCGAGCCATCGCGCCGCGCTGTTAGCGGCATTTAAAATCAAAGAGTCTGAATTAGCCGCGATCGCTAAAGATGCGGGCCTTAATCTGGATATTGCGTTATTAAAACTACCGACCTTAACTGCCTTATACCGCTACACCGTGCTGGCCAAAGCGCTAAAGCTCAGCATTGATGAGCTGCTGGCGATTAAGCATCTGCTGGGACTTAACCCGTTTCCCGCTAAAAACAACGACCCGGCGGATATTTTGAAATTCATCAAGGCCACGGATGAACTCACGCAATCCGCTTTCAGTATTAATGAACTTAGCTATGTATTAACGGGCGAGAATATTAGGCTGGATAACGCCAAGATTCAGCAAGCTATCGACAGTATTCGTAGCGACTGGGAAAAAATGGCTGTTGCCCAGCCCGAGGCTGATCGTAAAACATTACGCAAAAACGCAATATATGCACAATTTAGCGCTGTTCTTGGCATTTCTGAAGCACAAACTGCAGCGCTAGTGCAGGAACCAATCCTAAATAAGATACTTACAGATTTCGAAACTCTGGGCTTTAAAAACGCCATAACCATCGGTCAAATTAGCGCAATCCTACGCGGGCTGCATCGTGGCGCGGCTTTAGTGCAGAAATTGCCGTTAGGCATTCTGGAAATCGAGTTTATCCAACAGCACCGCGCTGATTTTGCCAATGTGGATTTCGGTAATCCAACGCTACCGGCCTGGCAAACGCTTAACAATTTTGCGCAATTGCGTAAATTGTCCCCTTACACAGACTGGCTAACAGTGCTTGATGCGGCTCAGAATCCAGCCGCATCGGTAGACGATCTCATCGCCCAAGTACTTAGTCAGCCGACCGCAGCCTGGACAGTGAAAGATCTGCAATTTGCAGTTTCGCATCTGACACTTACCCCGGCCCAGCTAACTCAGCCAAGCAATTGGTTAACGGTTGCCAAGCTCGCACAATTTGCAGCCGTCAGTGGTTTTAGTCTGCAACGCTTAAGTAATTGGGCACAACCGTTAAGCGATTTTGAACAATTAAACGTCCTCGCCATTGATGTTCAAAATGCCATACGCGCTAAATACAGCGAAAAAGATTGGGCGGATTTTGCGCCAACCGTCACCAATCCATTGCGGGAACGCCGCCGCGATGCCTTGGTGAATTATTTGCTGGTGCAACAGCCGTTAAAAGACTGGGGCGTAATCGATGCCGACAGTTTATTCGAGTATTTTTTAATCGATGTGCAAATGAGCGCCTGCATGGATACCTCGCGGGTCCGGCAAGCCTTGTCCTCCGTGCAACTGTTTGTCACGCGTTGCTTACTTAATCTGGAAGCGCAACGCCCTGGCCTGGACGACTATTGGGTCGCGCTGGACAAAAACGAAGCCGCACAATGGGAATGGATGAAGCTTTATCGGGTATGGGAAGCCAATCGTAAGGTTTTTATTTACCCGGAAAACTGGCTGGAGCCGGAATGGCGCGACGATCGCAGTCCGTTTTTTAAAGACTTGGAAAGCGAGTTAACTCAAAACGACATCACCACTTTTTCGGTAGAAACCGCATTTAGAAATTACTTGGGCAAGCTGGATAGCGTCTCGAACCTGGCGGTAGTCGGCGTCTATCACGACCCAGCCACCAATATGTTGCACGTGGTCGCCCGCAGCCATGGCATTGCTGCGCAGTATTTTTACCGCAATCGCGATAAGGATGGGATTTGGTCAGCCTGGGAAGCGCTGCCAATTGATGTTAAAACTGCCGGTGACGGTGCCAATAACGGCGCGCATATCTTGCCGATGATATGGAAAGG
>JAQTQN010000032.1:0-16236 GCA_028712225.1 Methylobacter sp. | reverse complement strand
GGCAATCTGCAATTACGCAAATCAAACTATCTGACGCTGGGCAACGGGCAATCAAATTACATTTTTAACCATGCGGTAACGGCTTCAACTTTCGAGGCCGAAGCGGCTATTCCGTTCTTTTTCCGCGATGCTAAACGAGGTTTTTATGTGGAATCTCAAGACCGTTGGAACCCGATACTGGTCATCGACATCATCAAAAAACCGGATAACTTTGCGTTTTTAGCTTACGCCAACACCTTACAGAAAGTGCAGCTAAAGCCTGTAACTGAAAGCTTTGCTCTTACAGCGTTAACAGCCAGCCCCCAACAACCCGCTCGATTGGCATCGCAACCCGAACAAAATCTCAATGTGGTCAGTAAAACGGCAAGCAGTAACTCACTATTTGCCCCTGCAAGAAAGGCTGCGACTGCCTTCGGGGGCGACCGGATATTTCGTGTGCCGGAAAGTCGGCCCTCAGGATTTATCAGCAAAGCCCTGACTTTTTATAATTTTTATCATCCGTATACGGAAAAGTTTATTGAAGCGCTCAACCTCAAAGGGGTTATCGGTTTGCTAAGTCAGGATACCGATCTTAAAAGCGATCTTGGTACACATTTTTCAACCGAATATAAACCTGTCGAATGGCTGGTGAGTAAACCTTATCCGCCAGTAGCCGTTGAGTTTGCAGAAAAAGATGCTTATGGTCTGTATAACTGGGAACTGTTTTTCCATGCGCCATTGTATATCGCCACTCGCTTGTCGAAAAACGGCAAATATGCCGAAGCCATGCAGTGGTATCACACTATTTTCAATCCGTTAACCGCTGCCGCCGTTACCAGTGGCGATTATTGGCAAGTGCCTGCGTTTAAAAAAGCAGATAACGAAACCATCACCGACTATTTCGAGCGGCTGGCTAGTGGCGATGAGGATATAAAGGCCAAGGTTGCCAAATGGCGTGAAAACCCCTTTAAACCCCATTTGATCGCCCGCGGCCGTCCGGTTGCCTACAAAAAAAATGTAGTGCTGAAGTACGTTGAAAATTTGTTGGCCTGGGGCGATGACTTATTCCGCCGCGACACCATTGAAAGCATTAACGAAGCTACGCAGCTTTACATTATTGCCGCACATATTCTCGGCAAACGTCCGGAAACAATCCCTAAACGCGGTGAGGCAGCGCCGGAAACCTACGATTCATTAAGCAAAAAGCATCTGGATAGCTTCGGCAATGCCATGGTCGCCTGGGAAAACCTGATTCCTTATGCATCCGGCGTACCGGTGTCTGACGGCACGGTCACCGCAGCTAACGGCTCGTTATTGGGTGTGGGCACTGGCCTGTATTTTTGTATTCCGAACAATTCCAAGTTATTAACCTATTGGGATGATGTTGAAGATCGCTTATTTAAAATCCGTCATTGCCTGAATCTGGACGGTGTTGAACGCAAGCTGGCGTTATTCGATCCGCCGATTGATCCGGCCATGTTGGTCGCTGCAACAGCCAATGGCGTCAGTTTAGGCAATGTGCTGGCGGATTTGTTTAGCCCCTCGCCGCTGTACCGATTCCAATTTCTGTTGGCTAAATCGTTGGAGTTGACGGGTGAAGTCCGGGAAATGGGCAAGTTTTTACTCTCGGTGCTGGAGAAAAAAGATGCCGCCAGCTTAGGTCTGTTACAAGCTGGTCACGCCACAAGCCTGCTCAAGCTGACTGAAGACATTCGGGTTTGGCATATTTTGGAAAGTAAGGCGTATCGGGATGTACTGTTGAAAGACCGCGATGTCAGCATAGAGCGACTGAGTCATCAGCTTGATTTAATGGATATAAGCTTGGGCGGCGAAGGCCTTACTGTGCCGAATCCTCCCGAATTTAATGCCGCTAAAAAACCTTCAGAAGATGACAGCTTGCCGGAAGAAGCGCTGATTGGCGGTGAAGAGGCCCTGAAAACACCCGCCACGAAACAAAAGCCGGTGGCCAGCGGTGAATCCGGCCCTAAATTGCTGCCTGCGGAAAAATTTGTGCAAGATGCCAAAGAGGCAGTGCAGACCCTCCAGAAAATCATCGCCGCCGGTAAAGCCATTGGCGGGGCATTATCGGCACTGCCGCAATTCGACACTGCCGCCAAACCGTGGGGCGTGGGCGCTGGGATCAATATCGGCGGCGCGCAATTTAGCGCTGTGACCGAGTTTGCCAATAAAGTGCAGGAGGTTTATGTCGCCCTGAAGGCGCTCGACAGTGAAAAATCCGGCTTTACAGCCGAAGCGATTCGCAGAGAACAACAATGGTCTATCGATGCCAGACTGGCCGCCAGGGAAATCTTACAAATTCATCGCCAGATTATCGCCGCAGACATTCGTATTGCTATGGCTCAGCGCGAGCTTGCCGCGCATCGTCAGCAAATCAAAAATGCTGAAGACATTGAGGACTTTGTGCAAAACCGCTTCACCAATGTCGAGCAATACACTTGGCTGCGCGAACGTGTGTTTGCCGCCCATAAAACCGCTTATCAGCTGGCTTATGATCTAGCCAAAACAGCTGAACGGGGGTATCGCAGCGAGCTGGGCGTAGTCACTTCCAATTTTATTCAATATGGCTATTTTGATGGTGCGCATCAAGGTTTAACGGCAGGCGAACAACTTAACGTAGCACTACGGCAATTGGAAAAAGCCTATCTCGACGGCCAGAAACGGCAATTTGAATTAACTAAAAATATCTCATTAACAAAAATTGATCTAGCGGCATTAACTGCTCTAAAAACAACCGGCATTTGCGAATTTAACTTAACGGAAGATTTATTCGACCGCGACTTCCCTGGACATTACTATCGAAAAATTCGTGCTGTCAGCCTATCAATTTCTTGTAACACCGATACCACTACAACTGTTGCTGCGACACTAAGACTAATGAGTAATTCCGTGCGTTTAAATACTTCCGGCGCAAACTATGCGCGCAATCAGGATGAAGGGGTACCGGCGGACGATGAGCGCTTTGCCGAAAATAATGTGCCGTTTAAAGCCATTGCTATCAGTCACGGTAAAAATGATACCGGCCTGTTCGAGCTACGGTTTGACGATAGCCGGTATTTACCTTTTGAAGGCGCCGGTGTTATCAGTCGCTGGCGATTGGAGATGGATGGCCCGGCAACGGCGCCTATTCGACCCAGCATTAGTGATGTAGTTTTGTACTTGAGCTACACCGCGAAGGAAGATGCCGGGCCTTTTAAATCTAAGGTATTACAACATCTGGGCGTTTAATCATCAGTGCGGTGAAACGCTTAAGTTTCGCCGCACAATCTTCGGTTTTCAGGCTGACAACGGTTACCTGTCTGTTCTATTTGGTAAGCTATCAATAGTGTTGTGTTCAAAACATACGCCTTAACGCTTGTATTTATTGGCAACTGATCAAAAACTTTCTCACTGTAAAAACGCCTAACTCGATTAATTAACAGCTATTACGCAACGCTGTAACAAAGTTGAAATTTTAGGACTTGATGATATTATTCTTCAGGCGTTCACCCCCATATTGATTTTAAATTCCAATAATTACGAGATTGATAACATGGCAAAAATATCTTCTAAATCAGCTGCTACGACTGAGCCACAAGATAGCCCTGAAATCGAGCAAGAAGATACTGAGATTATCGAGGACAGTGAGTTTTCTTCATTGGCCGTCGGTGTAGACGAGGATTCGGTTAAAAGAGATGCCCGTAGAAAAATTGAAATCTACTGGGAAAAAAAGCGATTGAAGGAACAATTTGACGACTTTGACGAATCAGAATTTGGCTTTTAACTTAAGCCCCGCTTCGAGTCTTCAATGCTTAATATTACATAACAAGCATTGCTTCTTAAGTTGAAGATGCTGCATTCAAAACTGTTAAAGCAACCTCTAACCGAAACTGACTTTGGGAAACCTCTAAAAATTATCCGTTCATGGCCTTCGACCAGGCTCTCGACAAATACTCTATAATCGAGCAAGAACTGATAAGTCACTAATTTAATTATGAAACTGTTCGCAACTTGTCGAACGATCGAAGTGCAATTTTTAGAGATATTTTTTAATGCCCAAGCCCCCAACTGCCAGTAAATCCACCCAACCGCCAGCCAAAGCACAACCGAAACGCCCAAAGCAACCTGCAAAACCACGAAAAAAACGCTCCAAAATACCCCCAAACAGCCTTCAACGAAGGATGACCTATCTAGCCTTAGAATTACTCGGGTTAGCCATTATTGGTCTCAGTGTCGTCATGATTATTTTGGGTTATTCGGCCAGTTGGTTTTCCGGCACCCGATTTTTTTCAAGCCTACTGCCTTTTGCGGCGGGAATTTTATTGCTAATGCTTGCTGGCACCGGATTGCTGACTGGCTGGTATAAAATCCGCAAACATCTCCACAGTAAATTACCCGCAGCGTCCCCGGCTCTGGCAATCGCTTTAGCATTGATCATTGGCTGGTTTGTCACGCAGAACTCTTTTAGCCAAGCATTCGGGCATTTTCGCACTTTGGTAGGCGGCAAACAGGAGGCCGGTCGAGTAACACTTGCGCATCAGGTTTATGCCGCTTACCGTCGCTATAACCAAGCGCAGCTACAACAATTGCTGAACAGGTCTCAGCAATACGATGCCGTAATCAAAGAAGCGGCGAAGGCTTTTGAAATTGATGCCAATCTTTTACAAGGCATTGCGGCAACCGAGTCTTCATTTTTGCCGCGCGACAGCGCTGATGGTGGTCATGGCTTGTTTCAAATTACCCAGGTTCCGAAAGCAATAACGGCGCAAGCGGAAAAACAGTTGGGCGTAAAAGCATCGTTAATCGATCCGAAACACAATGCTTATATTGCGGCGGCAACTTTCAAATACTATCTTGCGCAAATGCATGGCGATTTGTTTCTTGGCCTGCTGGCTTATAACATTGGCCCCGCCAATGGTGGGCTTAAGTCGATTATGCAGCAGTATGGGGCAACTGATTTCGTGACTATCCAGCCTTATTTACAACAGCTACCGCGAGATTACCCGATTCGGGTGCTATCCCATGCGCTCGCGTTTAGGCTTTGGCAAAAAGAGGGGAAGTTGTTGCCTTATGAGGAAGGTAAAAATGCCATTCGCATTCAAGCTATTGGCATACCTGGATTATTGATGGATCTTTGAAAAATGACCTGCCGATATAATCTGGCAGGTCACTAGAGAGATTGCGAACAATCAGCGAAATCCCTTTCGGTCGCTAATTACAGCTGAAGGCTTACGACAGTCCCAGCACATCCTGCATGTCAAAAAGACCGGTTTGTTTGTCCTGCAACCAAACGGCCGCCCGAACAGCACCATTGGCAAAGGTCATACGGCTGGATGCTTTGTGGGTGATCTCGACACGTTCGCCATCATCAGCAAACATCACGGTGTGCTCACCGACAATGTCACCGGCACGGATGGTTGAAAAACCAATAGTCTTTCTGTCGCGCTCACCGGTAATGCCTTCCCTGCCATACACTGCGCAGTCTTTAAGATCACGCCCCAAGGTATTAGCGATCACTTCGCCCATACGTAAAGCAGTGCCGGATGGCGCGTCAATTTTGTGCCGATGGTGCGCTTCAATCACCTCAATGTCGGTGCTGTCCCCCATCACTTTGGCAGTCATTTCCAACAACTTCAGTGATAAATTAACGCCAACGCTCATATTGGGCGCCATCACTATCGCAACATCTTTAGCCGCTTGTGTGATCAACGCTTTTTGGGCATCGCTGTAACCGGTGGTGCCGATCACTATTTTTTTGCCTGCCTGACGACAAATCTCAATGAAATCTATCGAGGCATCGGGACGAGTGAAATCGATCAACACATCAAATTGATCGACGACTGCCGCCAAATCAGCCACAACCTTCACACCTACAGTACTGATACCCGCTAATTCACCGGCATCTTTACCTAGTGCCGTGCTGTCAGGTCGAGATACCGCAACGCTCAACTCGGTATGGCTAGCCAGTGCGGCGGCTTTAATCAAACACAGACCCATCCGCCCGGACGCGCCAACTACAGCGATACGAATCATGGCTTATCCTGTTAATTTGTCGAAAAAGTTTTTCACGCTATCCGTCCAAGATGATTCTTGCGGACTGTGATGTTTGCCGCCGGACAAGGATTCGCCAAGCTTTTCAACCAAGGCTTTTTGTTCTTTGGTCAAATGCACGGGTGTCTCGACTTGTACTTTACAAAACAAATCACCGACCGGACCACCACGCACTTGCTTGACGCCTTTACCACGCAGTCTGAACAATTTACCTGTTTGGGTTTCGGCTGGGATTTTTAACATCACTTTGCCATTCAACGTGGGTACTTCCAGCTCACCACCTAAGCAAGCAGTGCTAAAACTAATCGGCACTTCGCAATATAAATTAGCGCCGTCACGATCGAAAATAGCGTGATCCTTAACCTGGATTTGCACATACAAATCGCCGGAAGGACCGCCGCCGGCACCCGCCTCGCCTTCGCCCGCCAATCGCACGCGATCACCAGTATCGACACCTGGGGGGATTTTGGCATTCAAGGTTTTATTTTCTTGTACCCTGCCCTGCCCATGACATTTTCCACAAGGATCTTTTATCTGTTTGCCAGAGCCACGGCAGGTGGGACAGGTTTGTTGCACAGAAAAGAAACCTTGCTGCATTCTGACTTGGCCATGACCATGACAGGTTGAGCAAATAATAGGGCTGGAGCCTTTTTTAGCGCCTGAACCGCTACATTCGCCGCAAGTCGTCAATACCGGCACACGAATTTTGGCATCGGTACCAAACACTGCTTCTTCCAACGACAACTCAAGGTTATAACGCAAGTCAGAACCACGCTGAGCACCGCCCCGCTGTTGTCTGCCGCCGCCGAAAATATCACCGAAAACATCACCAAAAATATCGCTGAAATTTTCCCCGCCAAAGCCGCCACGACCGCCGCCAGCTGAGCCATCAACACCGGCATGGCCAAATTGATCGTAGGCAGAGCGTTTTTTAGGATCGGATAAGACTTCGTAAGCTTCCTTTATTTCCTTAAATTTAGCTTCGGCTGCATCTGGGTTGTCTTTGTTGCGATCAGGATGAAACTTCATCGCCTTGCTGCGATAACTCTTTTTTATCTCGGCATCGCTGGCGTTTCTGTCTATTTCCAGAAGCTTGTAATAATCTTCTTTTGCCATGTCTGTTTAACTGTCCTGTCCGTCTTTATTTGTTCGATTTACCTAAACGCGAGTCTAGGAGAAACTCTGTTGACACAATGCAGCTCGTTACTTTGAGCCATTTACCACAAAGGACACCCAGACTACGAAGATGAAACTTCGCGACCTGGGCGTCCTTTGGGGGGTATAGATTGTTGCTACAGAAATACCTGATGGCTAACTTTATAAGTCGACCATCAAGCTTGGTTTGCCTTATTTCTTATCGTCGTCTTTGACTTCTTCAAACTCAGCATCAACCACACCGTCATCGGCTGCATGAGCAGATGAATCTGCGTGACCTGAACCGGCTTGAGCACCCTCAGCAGCACCTTTTTGTGCATAAACACGTTCAGCAAGCTTGCCTGACAGTTCGGCTAACGCTTCAGCTTTAGCATCGATAGCTTCCTTGTCATCACCTTTCAGAACATCTTTTAGTGCGTCAATAGCGCCGTCAATAGCTGTTTTTTCATCAGCGCTAACTTGATCAGCCAGTTCTTTTACGGACTTTTCTGTCGCATGAATCAAACCATCGGCATGGTTGCGCGCACCGACCAATTCATGCAACTTACGGTCTTCATCAGCATGTGCTTCAGCATCCTTAACCATGCGCTCGACTTCTTCATCAGATAATCCGCTAGATGCTTTGATGACGATTGATTGCTTTTTGCCGGTAGCTTTGTCTTTAGCCGATACATTTAAAATACCGTTAGCGTCAATATCAAAGCCAACTTCAATTTGTGGTACGCCTCTTGGTGCCGGAGGAATATCCGCCAAATCAAAACGACCCAATGACTTGTTAGCTGAGGCCAATTCACGCTCACCTTGCAACACATGGATAGTCACCGCAGACTGGTTATCGTCAGCGGTAGAGAACACTTGCGATGCATTCGTTGGGATCGTGGTGTTTTTCTCAATCAACTTGGTCATCACGCCGCCCATGGTTTCAATACCCAATGACAACGGAATAACGTCCAGCAACAATACGTCTTTAACATCACCAGCCAATACGCCTGCCTGAATGGCCGCGCCCAGGGCAACCGCTTCGTCAGGGTTAACATCCTTGCGTGGCTCTTGACCAAAAATACTTTTCACCATTTCTTGCACTTTCGGCATACGGGATTGACCGCCGACCAAAATCACGTCATGAATATCAGCGGCCGTTAATTTGGCATCTTTCAGCGCTGTTTCACACGGACCTTTGGTACGATTGATCAACTCTTCAACCAATGATTCCAATTTGGTACGTGTTAATTTCACGTTCAAATGCTTAGGACCGGACGCGTCTGCAGTAATGTAAGGCAAGTTGACGTCGGTTTGTTGCGCTGATGACAGTTCAATTTTTGCCTTTTCAGCGGCTTCTTTTAAACGTTGCAACGCCAGTGGATCATTGTGTAAATCAACACCCGTGTCTTTTTTAAATTCGGCAACCAAAAACTCAATGACTCTTGAGTCGAAATCTTCACCACCTAAAAAGGTGTCGCCATTAGTGGATAACACTTCAAATTGGTGTTCGCCATCAATCTCGGCAATTTCAATAATAGAAATATCGAAGGTACCGCCGCCTAAGTCATAAACGGCAATTTTGGTATCGCCTTTCGGCTTATCCATACCGTAAGCCAGTGCCGATGCAGTAGGCTCGTTGATGATACGTTTTACGTCCAAGCCGGCAATACGGCCGGCATCTTTAGTCGCTTGACGTTGAGAATCGTTGAAATATGCAGGTACGGTAATCACGGCTTCGGTGACTTCTTCACCCAGATACGCCTCTGCATCTTTTTTCATTTTCATCAACACCCGTGCTGAAATCTCAGGTGCGGCCATTTTTTTGCCATTTACTTCAACCCAAGCGTCGCCATTTTCAGCTTCGACGATTTTATAGGGCACCATGTTGATGTCTTTTTGCACAACATCATCTTTAAAACGACGACCAATCAAACGTTTAACTGCGAACAGCGTGTTTTTTGGGTTGGTTACCGCTTGGCGTTTGGCGGATTGCCCGACCAACACTTCACCGTCATTAGAAAAAGCAATAATTGACGGTGTAGTACGCGCGCCTTCGCTGTTTTCAATCACTCTAGCCACGCCATTTTCCAGCACTGCTACGCAAGAGTTTGTTGTTCCTAAATCGATGCCGATTATTTTAGCCATTTAATGCTCCAGATCTTTATTTTTAAGTTAATTAGTTATTGCCATTGTGGGGGCTGTTTTTTGATGTTCAAGCCTGCTCATCAATACTCGGTGCATTTGCGGCCTGTTCAGGGGCTTTAGCGACCACTACCATAGCAGGGCGCAATAATCGTCCGTTTAATGAGTAACCCTTTTGGAACACATTAGTGACTGAATTAGGCTCTGCAGTAGCATCCGGACTTACCGCTACCGCTTGATGGAATTCGGCATTGAAGGGCTGTCCGATGGGGTCGATAGTTTCAATTTTAAATCTTGCGAATACGGATTCCAGTTGCTTCAGCGTTAACTCACTGCCTTCACGAAATTTTTGTACGTCTTCACTGTCGCCGGTAGCCGCTTGCAGCCCCAGCACCAAGCTGTCCATTACCGACAATAATTCTTTGGCGAAGCCGGTCAAGGCAAACTTATGGGCGTCTTCAAGATCCTTTTGGGTTCTTCTCTTAAGATTTTCCATCTCCGCCTGAGCACGCACTGCTTTATCCCAGTTTTCATGGGCTTGGCTCTTAGCTTCAGCTAATTCCTGTTTCAGTTCGTCAAGGGTATATTCATGCTCACCCACGTCAGTGTGTTCATGCTGCTGATTTTCTTCATCAACCTGGACTTCAGGTTTTTCCTGCTCTGTACTCATTCTTTAAGATTCCTTAAAACGATAGTTAGTAGTGCCAATCACAATGGGGATGCTGATTTGGGATTCAAGGCTGCGCCCAGTAATTTTGCTGTCACGTCGACAAATGGGATGATTTTTTCGTAAGCCATGCGCGTAGGCCCGATGACACCCAGCACGCCAACGACTTCATCGCTGACCGAGTACGAGGACGTCACTAAACTGCAATGATCGAATGCTTGGTAACCGGACTCTTCACCAATAAAAATCTGTACACCATCGGCTTGCATGCACTGATCAAGTAAATGAATAACATCCTGCTTTTGGCTAAAGGCTTCAAACAGTTTTCTCAAGCGATCCATATCTGCCAATTCCGAGAAGCCCATTAAATTGGTTTCACCGGTCAGCACATAGTCCTCTTTTGCAGCATCCTGTCCGAATGCCAACTGCGCCATTTTTACGGCATCGAGCATGCCTTGGTTCATGCGCTCTTGGTCGTCTTGCAAGTCTTTTAATACCGATTTACGCACGGCTTGCAGACTGTGCCCTGAATAAATTGAATTCAAATAATTGGCCGATTGTTGAAGCTCGGCGGGGCTGAATACTTTGGCGGTATGAATGATTTTGTTATGTACTTCTTGTTCGTTGGTCACAAAAATCACCAACACGCGGCCATGGGATAAAGGCAAAAACTCAATATGTCGTAAAAACACCACTTCTCTTTTGGGTAAGGTCACGACCCCAGCCATTTTGGTTAGATCCGCCAGTAACCTTGATGCCGCGCCAATCACATCACCCTGTTCATCATGACTCAGTTGTTGATGCAAATGCGTTAACTCTTTGGACTCCAACGGCTTGACCGTCAATAAGGAATTTACAAACAGTCGATAACCGCTGACCGTAGGTACTCGCCCGGCTGAGGTATGCGGCGAATGCACCAAGCCCAAATCTTCCAAATCAGCCATGACATTACGAATCGTCGCGGGGCTAAGATTCAAATCCGAATCCTTCGATAACACGCGAGACCCAACCGGCTGACCGTCACTGATATATCGCTCAACCAGCGTTTTCAATAACTGCATCGAGCGTTCATTTAATATTTGGGCTTCACTCATAATATTTGCGTTTCACGCACGGCATCTCTGGCAAATCAATTCGTAACAAAATGGGGCTAATTTTAGCACTCCATCAGTGCGAGTGCTAGCAAAGCGGCTATTAAGCTTTAGCAAGCTAATATCACGCCTACCCGGCAAAACTCTTTAGCTAACTGCCACTAACTGTATAATTGAAAATTTTTTAGTCTCTTAAGCTCGATAATGCATAGCTCATTCAAGACCATCGGCATCATAGGTAAGCCCAGCGATCCCAGCGTAGCGGAAACGCTATCGGTGCTTTATGACTATCTGCATCAACAACATTACGAGATTGTTATTGCCGAAGACAGCGCGCATTTCATTGTTGATCCAGCAGTTAAATCATGCCCAGCCAATGCGATGGGTAAGCTTTGTGATCTGGTGATTGCAGTCGGCGGCGACGGCACTTTTCTAGCTGCAGCCCGTGCTATTGTCGAGTTTGACATTCCATTAATAGGAATCAATCTTGGACGCTTGGGGTTTTTGGTGGATATTTCGCCAAATGAACTTCCTGAAAAGCTGCACAACATATTGCAAGGCCGTTACACTGAAGAAAATCGTTATTTATTACGCACTAAAATAATTCGTGATAACCGCATTATTCACGAAGAAACCGCCGTCAATGAAGTCGCCATTCATCGCTGGGTAACCCCCAGCATGATTGAAATCATCACCAAAATTGATGGCGTGTTCTTAAACTCACAGCGTTCTGACGGCCTGATTATTTCTACACCCACCGGCTCGACGGCCTATTCGTTATCCGCAGGCGGGCCGATTTTGCACCCGTCGCTAAACGCCTTGGTGCTGGTGCCGCTGAATCCACACACCTTATCCAACCGTCCGATTGTAATTGCTGATTCTGTGGAAATTGAAATAAGCTTTTGCCAAACCACACAGATCAATGCATTGGTCACTTGCGATCATATTGAAATACCGGAAGTGTTGATCAGCGATAAAATTTTGGTTAAAAAAGACCCCAAACCCATTAGAATCCTTCACCCTGAGGGGCATGATTTTTTTGCTATTCTTAGGAATAAATTAGACTGGAGTCGTGGTTACCACAACAATCCCAATGCTACTCAATCTTAATATTATCGACCTTGCGGTCGTCAAATCCTTAGATCTTGATCTTGATAAAGGCATGTCCGTGCTTACCGGCGAGACCGGCGCAGGGAAATCCATTTTATTGACCGCCTTGGGACTTGCGCTGGGAGACAGAGCTGATTCCGGTTATGTCAGACCTGACTGTAAACGGGCAGAAATCAACTTGGAATTTGATCTTGACGACGCCCCGGAGGCACAACATTGGCTGAAAACTAACGAACTGGATGACGAGCATCACTGTTTAATTCGACGCATCATCAATAGTGACGGTCGCTCCAAAGCCTACATCAACAATCGCCCGGTCACCTTGCAAGCTTTGCAGGAATTAAGCGAGAAACTGGTGGAAATTCACGGTCAACATGCGCACTTAACCCTGCTTGATGCCGACGAGCAACGCCGTTTATTGGATGCTTACGCTAAAAACCAGCCTTTACTGGATCAACTGAACGACAGTTACCGGCAATGGCACGGCAGCCAAAAAGAGCTAGCCCATCTAGTCAAAGCCAGCCAGGATCAAACCGAACGCGAAGAACTACTGCGCTACCAAATCGACGAATTGCAGCAGCTGGATCTTGCCAATTTCAACTACACCGCACTCTCGGAAGAACACAGCAAACTGGCCAACCTCGGCGATATTTTAAGCGTCGGCCAGGCCCAGCTGGATAGCTTGTATGAAAATGACCGGTTGTCGGCCAACCAGATGCTCAACCACTCCTTAAGCGAGTTGCAACATATTGCCCGCTTTGCCCCGGAACTAAACGAAATTTGCACCATGCTGTCCGAGGCGCAAATTCAAACGGAAGAAGCCGCACTGCAATTACGACGTTTTCTGGAAGCGCAAGAAATCGACCCGCAACATCTGGAAGCATTGGAAAATCAGATAGGTCAGATACAACGACTTAGCCGTAAACACCATATTACTCCGGACGAATTGCCTGAGCTGTTAGTTAAACTGGAACTGGAACTCGATAGCCTGACCCACAGTAGCGAGCGCATCGAAGCATTAACTGCGCTTACCCACCAGATACTTAAGCAATACCAGCAACAGGCCGAACAACTATCCAAGCAACGTCAAAGCAGCGGCCAACAACTGCAACAGCAGATTTCCGCGATGATTAAAGAACTGGGCATGCCGCAAGGCGAGTTTTTAGTTCAACTCAGCGCACAGGAAAAATCCGCCCCCAAGCTCAACGGCATCGATAAAATCGAATTTCTGGTCAGCGCCAACCCCGGCCTGCCCGCTAAACCGCTGGCCAAAGTAGCTTCGGGCGGTGAATTATCGCGTATCAGTTTGGCTATTCAGGTCACCACGACCAACGACAAAACTACGCCCACAATGATTTTCGATGAAGTCGATTCCGGTATCGGCGGCGGCATTGCAGAAATTGTCGGGCAAAAATTGCGCCGCTTGAGTCACAACCGGCAAGTACTGTGCGTCACCCATTTACCGCAGGTTGCAGCGCAAGCGCACCAGCATCTTTATGTTGAAAAAAATAACAAAACCGACATCACCTCATCCAGTGTCAGGTTACTTAACGATGCCGAACGCGTTGAAGAAGTCGCCCGCATGCTCGGTGGTGTCACTATTACCGCCAATACCCTGGCACATGCCCAAGAAATGTTAACTACAGGAAACCAAAACCAATGATCCGCTTTCCAGCCGAATGGGAACCACAAGCAGCCGTATTAATCGCCTGGCCGCATCACACCGGCGACTTTCGCAATCTTGCCTCTGTCGAACAATCTTATAGTTTTATCGCCGACACCATCAGCCGGCACCAATCACTACTGATTGTGTGCCGCGATACCGAACATCAACGGCATATCGAGCCGCAGTTAAAGACGCTGGAAAACATCACGTTTATCCATGCCACGGTTAACGACATCTGGGTGCGGGACACGGTGTTTTTAACGGTAGAAAACAATGGCAAGTTGCAGCTGCTTAACTTTAAGTTCAATGGCTGGGGCGATAAATACCCGCATCAACACGATAACGCGCTAAACCATAACTTGCTCAACTCAGCGCCGTTCAAAGGCGTTAATACTGTTGATATAGACTTCATCCTGGAAGGCGGCAGCGTTGAAAGCGACGGCATAGATACCATCCTAACCACGCGCCAATGCTTGTTGAACCCAAACAGAAATAAGGACTTGAACCGGCAAGAGATCGAGCAGCAATTATTTAACTGCTTCGGGGCAAAACGGGTGTTATGGATAGATCAGGAAAACCTGACCGGCGATGATACCGACGCGCATATCGATACCTTGGCGCGTTTTTGTACCGCCACGACGATTGCTTACACGGCCTCAGACGATCCGCAAGACCCGCATCACGCCAGCCTGCAAGCGATGCAGTCCCAGTTGCAAGCGCTGCGCACACAATCCGGCGAGGCTTACCAGCTGATTCCGCTGCCGATGCCCAAACCGATTTACGACGATGAAGGTCAGCGCCTGCCAGCCAATTACTCTAACTTTCTGATTATCAACAATGCCGTATTGGTGCCGGTTTATGATGATCCTAACGATGCCATTGCCTTACAACGGCTGGCCGACTGCTTCCCGGATCACTCCATCATCGCTACGCCTTGTCGGCCGCTGGTTCACCAATACGGCAGTTTGCATTGCATGACCATGCAATTTCCGGCTAACGCACTGAATCCGTAACGTTTAGAGCGCATTCTGAAGCCGTCTTGTACCCTCCTTTAAGCCTCTATTAATTTCACTCTAACAAGGTGGCGCATGAACTCTCATCTATTCATCGTTTGGCAAGATTCTTACAATCTAAACTGCCCTATTATTAACGAACAACACAAAGGCATACTCTCAACCATTAACTCCCTGCATTATTTTATTCATCAGGGGCACGAACTTAACTTTTTAAAACCTACGGTAGATTTATCGAAGCTGTACATGGGTTTCCATTTTGTGACCGAGCAGGGAATTCTGGCCAAATCAAAATATCCGGGAATTGAAGAGGATGAAGCGCTACGACGGCAGCTTTTTGCCGAATTCAAGCTTACTAGCCAAAATGCCTGCATGCATAGAGACCCTGAACTATTGCTCAATTTCCTCAAACGTTGGTGGATAAAACACATCACCGAAGAACACAATCGCTTCGCGCCTTACTTAAAACCCTAATCTACAACCAATCACCCTTCTCGGCTTTGTGATGACCTCCAGCAAACCTTTAATCGCCCACGTACTGTTTCGCTTAGGCACCGGCGGCCTGGAAAACGGCGTCGTCAATTTGATCAACCACCTGCCGGACGATAAATACCGGCATGCGATCATCTGCATGACTGACTACACCGATTTCCGCAAACGACTTACCAAAGACCATGTAGAGGTGTACTGCTTAAATAAAAAACCCGGCAAGGATTTCGCGGTGTACCTGCGCCTATGGCGGCTGTTAAGAACAATAAAGCCCGACATACTCCATACGCGTAATTTATCGGCGTTGGAAACCCAGCTTTCAGGCCTTTTAGCTGGCGTAAAACACCGGATACACGGCGAACATGGTCGGGATATTGACGACGTCGACGGCACCAATCCGCGCTACGTCTTCTTGCGAAAATTATTTCGACCGTTAGTGCATCATTACATCCCGATGTCAAAAGACCTGGAAAACTGGCTGGTGCGGCAAATACAAGTGCCGCACCACAAAATCACCCAGCTATACAATGGCGTCGATTTAAATCGCTTTACGCTCAGCCATGATAAACCGCTGGAGTTACTCCCTCCCTCATTCCGTACACCCGGACTTAAACTCATCGGCACCGTCGGCAGGTTGGACCCGGTCAAAGACCAAATCACCCTGGTTGCAGCATTCATCCACCTGCTTAGCACTTATCCTGAACTTAAAGATAAAGTGCGTTTGGTGCTTGTGGGTGCGGGCGGATTGCAAGATAAATTGAGCTCGATGGTGCAAGCAGCCGATCTAATTGACTGGGTTTGGTTCGCCGGCGACCGTAGCGATGTCGCCGATCTGATGCGGACGCTGGATATATTTGTACTGCCTTCAATCAATGAAGGCATATCCAATACCAT
>JAQTQN010000031.1 GCA_028712225.1 Methylobacter sp. | reverse complement strand
CGTTTCGATAACGGTTGGGTCATGGTGTTTTCCTCCGCGATAGCGGCCCGGTATTGGGTTCAAGGGCAGCGCCCTTGGCACGGTCGCAGGTCAAAGCCGATAGGCGTATGACATGCGCAACGTGCCTAGAGTTTAATATACATAATGTAGCACGGCTTTTCGCTGGCTGCAACGGTGCATGAAGGATACAAAAACGAGGGGCTTGAGCGATGTTGAGGGGCGTTTTCAGGTTTAAATCAACAACTATCTTTTTTAAAAGTTGTTTAAAAGTACAAAATAGCTTGTTTTATAGGCTTGAGTGGTAAAATTCATAAAACCACGCTTGAAACGCTGTTAAAACAAGTTTTAAACAACATTTATGCTATAAACTTACCAATATACACGGTATAAACAGCTTATAAAACGGGTTTCTCTGATTAAAACACGAAAAAAACAACTTTTAAAACATGACTAAAAAACTATCTGAACGTATTGCCGAACGGGCAACAGCAAAGGTGCAGGGCAGGAACGCTAAAAATAAGGCTCAATTTTTAAGTGTTCGGAATGAAGTTGAAGAGGCGTTAAGGGAGAACTGGACCGTAAAAGACATATGGGAAACCCTTCATGAAGAAGGGGCTATTTCTTTCAGTTATGAAGCCTTCCGGAAACATGTTAATGCCTGGAAAAACCACAAACCGGAACCCCAAAAAAACCATCAGCAGGAAGCAGCGGCTCCCCAGTTACCCAAATCAACTGAATTACCCGGCTTTAAGTGGAATCCCATACCTAATCCAGACGAATTATATTAATGGCTCTTGAAGCGCTTAAGTTTCAATCGCTTTATCTCACTGGATGGCCTGACAGTGATCCGGAAACAATTTCCTGATGAGCGTTCTAATCGGCCTGGCCGTTTTATTTAACTATTTTTGACTCGGTTTAATAGCCACTGATGCCTATACAACTGTCTGCTTCGGGCAGAGTATTGGGTTTGCGTTGCTGACTTTGAAGCGATTGGGTGTTAACGCCAGAAACCAGCAAGGTAGCAAGCGCCGGTTTCGCTCGGGCCCCCTATGCTCAATACGGTGGTTTATCGCCTGGAATCCTTTGCACCTACCGGTGGCGAGTGCAAACCGATGAAGCCATCCTAAACAAGATTTTAGCGGCACTGCCGGCAACACTTTTTTAGCTCATCGCCTACCCCTGCTTTAAGCCGTCTATTGCTTTTTCCTTTTCAATCAAAATAACGCCATTTCAAGCCCACAGCAACGACTTATCCAGTCTAGTCATAATATAAAGCCCTGGTTAAAGCGATAAAAACCGCACAAACAGCCATTTTCGAGACTTTCACCAATAAAGGTTATTTGTCACGATGCTTAAGCGATAAAAATAAGGAATAACAAAATAGTTTATTTGTTTATTTATTACTTTGTTTGTTTGTTAGTTTATTTGTTATTAAATTAGTTTGTTTATTATTTTATTATGTTTTATACTAAACCCATCAATTCAAAGGAGAAAACCTCATGCAAACCACCACGATACCCACCGGCCGCCCTGCCGAATTTGCGCCGGAAGCCATCATCCAGGCCGGTCAAGAGCTGCGTGACGCTGGCCGCAATATCACCGGCTTTGCTTTACGCCAGAAGGTGGGGGGTGGTAATCCCAGCCGGCTTAAACAGGTTTGGGACGAATATCTGGCCAGCCAGTCTGTGACTAAAGCGGAACCGGTGGCAGAATTGCCTATCGAGGTGGCCGAGGAAGTGGCTATAGTCACTAAAACACTGACAGAACGCCTGTCCATGCTGGCCGTTGAATTGAACGATAAGGCAGTCAAAGCGGCAGAGCGCCGGGTGGCCGAAGTGGTCAGAGCCGCCGGGGATCAGCGCGAACAAGCTGAACGTGAATTAGCCGACGCATCCAGTACCGTCGATGATTTGGAAACCAAACTGAATGAAGTCAGAGCCGAATCGGAAGCATTTGAAAAACGCCTGGCCGACGCCCAGGCAACCAGTCAGGCCCAAGCGGTAGAACTGGCGCAATTGCGCGAACGTCTGGTGTTAACCGAACAGACCGCCAAAAGCGCCGGTGAACAACATGCCGTTGAACTTGAAAGAATCCGGACGGAACTGGCCGAACAGAAAAAAGCCGTTCAATCCTTGGCCGCTGAACGCGACCAGGGTTGCGCAGAACTGGCGACCGTAAAAGCCCAAGCCGCCGCCGCTGACAAAACCCAGCAAGAACAGCGTAAACGCACCGCTGAAGAAACGCACCGCATGGCCGAACGCTTAACGAAGATCGAGACCGACTGCGACGCCGCACACAAACAAGCGGCCACAGCCCGCGAGGAAGCCGCTAAACTGCGCGGACAGCTTGAGGCCACCCAGACCCAAGCGGCTGAACTGCTACAGGCGCTTAGCAGTCATCAGCCGACGAAAACCAGCAGAGTAAAGAAAACAACAGCTAACTAAAAATCTGTTAGTCTTTAAACCCAGGCGGTTATGTGCCACTGATCGAGTAAGGACTTTAGCAAAACTACCCTGCCCTATTCCTTCCTGGCGTAAAACAAAAAGCTTTGCGGATTGAAAGGGAATTATTTTGCAGGTACTGTTGTATGAACAGGAATTAATGGCTTACTAATAAATATTCATAGCTAAATCAACCGTTTATATGTTATAATTGCCAAGGATGGCAATTA
This sequence comes from Methylobacter sp., assembly GCA_028712225.1. Taxonomy (GTDB): domain Bacteria; phylum Pseudomonadota; class Gammaproteobacteria; order Methylococcales; family Methylomonadaceae; genus JABFRC01. Next base: position 16,420 of record JAQTQN010000031.1, on the reverse strand, counting down.
CGGGAAAGTGTTTAATTTTTAGTTTCCGTGAATTGGCTTGCCATTCATCTTTTTTCCAAATTTTACCCGGCTAACTTGGCGCTGGCTAAGCGTTTTAGGCTATTGCTCTGCGGCTTGCATGGCTAATGTGCGATGTACTTCTGCCGGGATACGCACTCTAAATTTACCGCTGTAGTGCTTTTCGGATAGCGGTTCTGGAATGACTTCGGCAACCACTTGTCTGATACCGGTTAAGGCTTCTTCTGGCGACCAGGTAACTCGATAGGTGTAATGTTCATTTGAATTCCTTCTTTAACTTGTCGATGGCTAACAGTACCTGTCTAACCTAATAAGCTTTGGCTTTACCTTTGTCGTTCTGTATGTTCACGCGCGGATCGCCAGGCCAAGGTGTTTGAATAAGGTATGACTCGTGCCTGATTGACGTGGTTTTCCAAAAAATTCTTCACAAATTTTATGCAAGTCTGCGAACCGCACATTGTTGGGTTCTCGTTGCAGTTGATCAACGATTTTTTTGGCAGTAGACATCGTTATACGGCATCAATAGTGGCACCATTGTGTCAATTGATCTTTGGTTTAAGCGTAAGTTATCTATGGGCATAGGACGATTAAATAAAGAATAAATAAAGAATAAAAGAATAAGGGTAAAAAAATCTCATTTTTTCAATTTATTTACAATGACTTAATGAAACAACCCGTCAGCTATAACTACCACTTGGGCATGAAATTAGGCTAAAAAGTGGCTTTTATCTTCCTATTTCAACTCTTAAAACCCCGACCCGTCAGCTATAACTACCGGTTTTGTTACAACCCGTCAGCTATAACTACCGGTTTTTATCTGATCCGTCAGCTATAACTACTGGAATTGAGGCTAGGCTGTTGTGGGTTTGGAGTGAAAAACCCTTCCTGTCACCTATAACTACCGCAACCTGTCACCTATAACTACCGTAAAACGTCTTGACCCGTCACCTATAACTACCGCTTTTTGGCCGGGAGGGTTTTTTCCACAATGCTTTCTTTGCTTTTCTCACTTAAAGACTGTCGTTTATTGGCTGCTTTGATTTCTGTAATGAATTCCCGCGAGGCAGTCAGTGTGTAAATTACATCTTCTAGCTTGGCACGTTTGCCGCGTATCTCGTTTTTTTGAGTAGAACTTAACACACCACTAGCTTTGAGTTCGTCAAGGGCGTCATCGAGTGCGGAAACTGCTTGACGTTGCAGCTTGTAACCTTCCAGCAAAGCACTATCACGTTTGATTGTGCTGAAACGCATATCGAACGAAGTGATTAAGCTTGCAAATGTAAACTTGAGAGAAAGCTGTTTGTGTAGCCAGCGGGCGAGCTGGGTTCGATGTCCCATCATTTGTGCATAGTTGAATTGACGATAGGTCACCGCATCAATTGCCTGTGTTACTAGGGGATGAAATTGCACAATCCATTTTGCATCTGGGTCGTCAGCAAGCTTACTTCTGGATACCGCCGACAACCCGGAAAAATACGGATTGATTGAGAACCCCTCTCCGTTTTTGTCGTCTGTCGTGGCAATTTCAATCGAGCTTCTGGCGAGGATTCGTAGACTTAAAACGATTTGTTGATAGGATCGTGTATGGCCTCGTTTTTTTAATTCTTCTCGCAACATATGTTGTGAGAAGACCACCCCACTACAGTAATTTGGTTTATCGAAATACCCATAATTCTGTTCAGCAGCGATCTTGCGCAAAGCATCTTCGATTAGTTCTTCATTTGCACTAGGATAATAACCTGTGACAGTACTGTCCTTGTTCTGTATCCAAGCGGGTTGAATGATAGCCTCTAATTCGCGACCACGATAGTTGAATGGGACGCTCAGCAACTGTGTGAACGTTCCCGCCTTGCGCATCTTGTCCATTGCCTGACGTGATACAGAATAACGCGGCACACTATCCCAAAGATCGAAGGTATTGGACAGCCGGTCACGTTCGTTCTCGGTGTTGCAGAGAAACGATTGGAACAAGTCAAGTTGTTGCCCACTGAAATCTGATTTTGTGGGGGGTATAACCACGTCGTCCTTTTTAGGTTTTGCCTTTGCCATGTCGTAAACCTTTGCTTGATTTCCGTTACTTTTTAACTCGACGTAGATGAGTTATTAAACATCTTTGCTTAGATAAGCATCCAGAGCCTCAACAAAAATTTCTTGGCTACTTTTGTCTGCGATTAGTCCAGCTTGTTTTAGTTTGTGAAATCTTTCTTTGTCTAATTTTACCGTCAGTGCCTTGTAATAGCCTGCTTCTGTCTTTTTGATGGGGGAAACTGGTGATAAGTGTTCGGTATCTGTTTCTGTTACAGTTGGAACTGCTGCGCCCTTTCTGGCGACGAGGCCAGAACTTAAAGTTGCTGTTTTAGCCATTTGCATAAATCCTCAAATATAGATTAAGCTAAATATCTACTTACGTAGTTTCTTAAATACGTATTTCCATAACTCTTTAATTTCGCCTGCTGATCGACTTCTCGGATCAATTTCTTGCACAGTGCGCCCATCAATCATTGATGCTGCGAAATCAGTACGTTGATAAATAGTGACCGGTGCTACGGTACCGTGCTGGGAAAGGGCGATTGCAGCTTCACCTGTAATCCGAGCGCGCGCAGCTGCACCATTGATAACAAATATCATTGGCTTATTGGCGGACTCAACCATTTCGACAGTAGAACCAACGGCACGTAAATCATGTGGACTTGGCCTGGTTGGAATTAACACGAGGTCTGCAACTGCAATGACCATCTTGATGGTTGTAGTCACTGCCGGCGGAGTATCAATAATTGCCAGCTTAACACCGCATCTTTCAAGCTCGCGTAAATGCTCATTTAAATTAGCAATGCTAACGCTAGCAAAAATAGGGGTTTCTGCTGAACGCTCATTCCACCAACTCGCAAGTGATCCTTGGGGATCGGTATCAATCAGAGCAACAGGGCCATTTTTGTTCTGTTCGGCCAATACAGACAAATGGCCTGCCAAAGTAGTTTTTCCGACGCCACCCTTTTGACTGGCTATTACCAATGTGCGCATAAGCGTATCCAAGTATTAACGCATTAAAGTAGATTTGTATTTAATTATATACATAATATCATAAATACGTATTTATTTAAATAGCTATGTACGCACCGCCAATACCTCATAATGTATTGGTCGCTAGCCATGACTAGCAAGCTTAATAGCCCTTTATCCGCATACTATATAAATACGCATAAAGCTATATACGTATTTACTGTTTTGTGTGGTTAAAGTTTATCTGACATCGATTTTTTCTGTGCCCAATCCTAATGCAAAGTAATATGCATGTTTTTTAGACTAAATAAATGACATTCAATCCAGGTTGCTCTATAGTAGGCGTGGAGGAGGGGCCATGCCTAAAGTCAACGAACTACAAGAACATCTTCAACCGGGGCAAGTTTATCGGCGGGCCGATCTGGCCAAATGGTCAAATGCCGTTGACCGCCATTTACAGCAACTGGTCAGCAAAGGGGTTATCCAGAAGCTTGCGGGGGGCGTTTACTACTGTCCTAAGAAAACAGCTTTTGGTGATGTACCGCCAGAGGACGAAATGCTTATCCGCTGTTTCCTTAAAGACGACCATTTCTATATGGCATCCTTGAATGCCTATAACTCCCTGGGCGTAGGCACAACACAGCTTTACAACGAGAAGCTAGTTTATAACCATAAGCGGGATGGCAGATATACACTGAACGGACGGCACTTCTATTTTTTGAAAAGACCGCGCTTTCCGGAGAAAAGCAGTCAGGAATTCTTGTTAGTGGATCTTATCAATAATCTTCACTTCCTGGCGGAGGACAAAGAAAGCGTTCTTAACAGCGTCGCCGAAAAAGTACGCAGCATGGATAAGGTCAAACTGATGAAAACCGTTCAAGAATATGCAGGGGCAAGAACGCAGAGTTTTTTTGAAAAACTATTTCGTTCTGAAGAGATGAAACATGCCGTCTAAAATGTATCTCTATGAACATCCTGATTTTACTGATCTCATCCGGGTCGTGGCGGGTGAACGCAAGATCGATCCGCACCTGGCTGAAAAGGATTATTGGCTCATGCACTGTATTTATGGTCTCAAACAGGCCGGGTATGAGTTTCAGCTTAAGGGTGGAACATCGCTTTCCAAGGGATACGGTATCATTCATCGCTTCTCAGAAGACATTGATATTCACATCGCGCCGCCGGAAGGCAGGCAAATCCGAACATCCCCAAATCATGATAAGGAAAAAGACCGCCAAGGCCGCAAGGACTATTATGATTATCTGGCCAGTAGCATCAGCATTCCTGGCATCATAAAAGTTGATCGGGATACACAGTTTGACAGTCCGCCGAAATATTTTAGTGGCGGTATTCGGCTTTACTATGAATCTAAATTTCCATCAGACGGCAGCGCTAAGGAAGGGGTTCTTCTCGAAGTCGGGTTTGATGATGTTATGCCTAATCAACCATTAAACATCAGCTCGTGGGCTATAGACTTTGCCTTGGAAAAAAAGGTCGATGTCATTGATAGTAGAGCGCTGCAAATCCATTGCTATGATCCCGGCTATACGTTGGTGGAAAAATTACAGGCTATTGTCACGAAATACAGACAGCACCAAAATTCAGGTGATACGTTTCCACCCAATTTTATGCGCCATTACTATGATGTTTTCTGTCTGTTGCAGAATAGTGGGGTTCAAGCATTTATTGGCACTGATCAATACAATGCGCATAAGAATCGGCGTTTTCCTGCAATCGACCGTCAGAAACCACTCATCGAAAATGAAGCTCTTGTTCTGGGGGATATTCACACGCGAGTCCTTTACCAAAAGGAATACGAACGCCGTGCCGCGCTTTATTATCAGGGGCAGCCGCCCTTTGATGAAGTGCTTGCCGTTATTCAAAAGAACCTGGTGCGGTTATAAAGAGAAAAATCATGGCGGATGAACGCAGTTTGCAAACGATACTCGACGAGCAAGGGCGGCGCGATATGTGGGTCGAGCGGAAAGTCATGGCGGGACATTACGCGCACTGGTTTAAACAATTCGGCGGATTGGCCGACGCATTACAAGCCGCCAATGTCCCCCAGGCGTCACAGACCCTGATGAGGGCTCTTTTTGAACCGATAGCGCAACGCCTCCAGCAGCTTCACGGTCAGGTTTTTACGCCATGAAACGGAGGCTTCCCTCAAGAGCAAGGCTTTTTCTGTTATGCTTTTAGTTCCGATAACGAACATTCCCGGAACTAAAAACCGCCCAACATGACCGCCTTGATTCCGCACCCAAACACCGCCCTGGCACAGCGCGTTCTGGCCGAAGCCGCGAAAAATTACATCGACCAGAGCCTGAGCTTCGCCACCCGCAAAGCCTACGCCAGCGATGTCAGAATCTTTAGCGCCTGGTGCGCGGCTCACGCGCTGGCCGCGTTGCCGGCGGCCCCGGAAACGGTGGCCCTGTTCCTGGCCGATCAGGCCAAGGCCAATATCGCCGCCTCGACCCTGACCCGGCGGCTCGCCGCCATCAAGTTCGCCCACGAAGCCAAAGGCCTGCCGACGCCGACCGCGCACCAAGGCGTGACGGCCGCCTTGAAAGGCATCCGCCGGGCGCAAGGCACGGCCCCGGCCAAGAAAAAAGCCGCCACCGCCGATATCATCAAGGAAATGGTGCGCCGCTGTCCCCACACGCTGACCGGTCAACGCGACCGGGCGCTGTTGCTCTTGGGCTTCGCCGGGGCGTTCCGCCGCGCCGAACTGGTGGCGCTGACGGTGGATGACCTGGCGTTCGTGGCCGATGGCCTGCGGGTGACGATTCGCAAATCCAAGACCGACCCGGAAGGGGCGGGGCAGGTGATCGCTATCCCCCACGGCAGCGTGTTGTTCTGCCCGGTGGCGGCGCTGAAGCGCTGGCTGGCCGTGGCCGGCATCGAGGCGGGGGCGGTGTTCCGGGCGGTGGGGAAGGGCAGCCGGGTCGGGCAGGCGGCCTTGTCCGACAAAAGCGTGGCCAATCGGGTGAAACACTATGCCGGTCAGGTGGGCCTCAACGCCGCCGACTTCGCCGCCCATAGCCTTAGGGCCGGGTTCGTGACCAGCGCCGCCGAAGCCGGGGCCTCGATCTTCAAGATGGCGGAAGTCAGCCGCCATCGCTCCACCGACGTGCTGGCCGGTTATGTGCGCTCGGCCAACCTGTTCAAGGATCATGCGGGGGCGGATTTGCTGTGATAGGACTAGCGGGAGCATTTGAACGGTTATGGGAAGCTTCCCATAACTGTTCCACTGGACGTCAAACCCCATATTCTATGTGGTCCACTATGTAGACTCCATTTAGGGAAAGAGGATATATCGGGGCATTTTTTACCAACCTGCTAAAATCCTCTAAGATCAGTCACAGAACATTTTTTGAACGTTACAAATGACCACAAAAGAAAACCAGATCGAACAAGGCTTAATTCATAAGTTGACCGATCTTAAATACACCTATCGCTCCGATATCCGAGATCGAAAGGCACTAGAAAAAAACTTCCGCGACAAGTTCGAGGCGCTTAATAGAGTCAATCTAACAGATGCAGAATTCGCCCGTCTGCGCGACGAGATCATTACTTCTGACGTCTTCACCTCTTCACAGGCCTTGCGCGAGAAAGGTAAATTTACCCGCGAGGACGGCACTCCGCTGGAATACATGCTGGTCAATATCCGCGACTGGTGCAAGAACGAGTTCGAGGTCATCAACCAGCTCCGCATCAATACCGACAACAGCCACCACCGCTACGACGTTATCCTCCTGATCAACGGCCTACCGATGGTGCAGATCGAGCTGAAATCCCTGCAAATTAGTCCACGCCGCGCCATGGAGCAGATCGTCGACTACAAAAACGATCCCGGCAACGGCTACACCAACTCGCTGCTCTGTTTCATGCAGTTGTTCATCGTCAGCAACGAGAGCGATACCCGCTACTTCGCCAACAACCGTAGCCAGCACTTCAGCTTTAACGCTGAAGAGCGCTTTTTGCCCATCTACCAGCACGCCGACGATAAAAACAACAAAATCGCCCACCTGCACGACTTTGCCGACGACTTCCTCGAAAAGTGCAGCCTGGGCCGCTTGATTAGCCGTTACATGGTTCTGGTGCAAAGCGAGCAAAAAATCCTCATCATGCGCCCCTACCAAATCTATGCGGTCAAGGCCATTGTTGAATGTATCCACCAGAATCGCGGCAACGGCTATATCTGGCACACCACCGGCAGCGGCAAGACGCTCACCTCGTTCAAGGCCTCCACCCTGCTGAAAGACAACTCCGACATCGAAAAATGCCTGTTCGTGGTGGACCGCAAAGACCTCGACCGCCAGACCCGCGAGGAATTCAACAAATTCCAGGAAGGCTGTGTCGAGCACAACACCAACACCGAAGCCATGGTGCGCCGCATGCTCTCGGACGACTATGCCGATAAGGTGATCGTCACCACCATCCAGAAGCTGGGCCTGGCGCTGGACGAAAACAGCAAGCGCAACAAGGCAAAGCAAAAAGAGGGCAAACAGACCTACAAGGAACGCCTCGAACCCCTGCGCGACAAGCGCGTGGTCTTTATCTTCGACGAATGCCATCGCTCCCAGTTCGGCGATAACCACAAGGCCATCAAAGAGTTCTTCCCCAAGGCGCAACTGTTCGGCTTTACCGGCACGCCCATCTTTGACGAAAACGCCACCTATCAGCAGATCGATGGCAATGTTGGCTCATTCAAAACCACCAAAGACATCTTCGAAAAAGAGCTGCACGCCTACACCATCACCCACGCTATCGATGACAAAAACGTGCTGAGTTTCCACATCGACTACTTTGGCAAGGAAGGCGACAAAAAGCCCAAAAAGGGGCAGATACTGCCAGTAGAAGCCGTTATTAATGAAATACTAAAAAAACACGACAGCGCCACCGACCATCGCCGCTTCAATGCGATACTGGCCACGGCCTCCATCAACAACGCCATTGAATACTACGAGCTATTCAAAACCATGCAGGCAACAAAACAGGCCGAAGATGAAACCTTCGAGCCGCTCCACATCGCCTGCGTCTTCTCGCCACCGGCAGAAGGCAATAAAGACGTGCAGCAGCTACAGGAAGACCTGGAAACAGAAAAAGAAAACAACAAGCAAGAGCCGGAGAAAAAGAAGGCCGCGCTCAAAACCATTATTGACGACTACAACCGCCAATACAGCACCAATCACACCATCAACGAATTCGACCTTTACTATCAGGACGTACAACAGCGCATCAAGGATCAGAAGTACAGCAACGCCGACTACCCGCGGAAAAACAAGATCGACATCACCATCGTGGTGGACATGTTGCTCACCGGGTTCGACTCCAAATACCTTAACACCTTGTACGTGGATAAAAACCTCAAACACCACGGCCTGATCCAGGCCTTGTCGCGCACCAATCGTGTGTTCAACGATAGCAAGCCCTGGGGCAACATCCTCGATTTCCGCTATCAGGAAGAAGAAGTCGACGACGCCATCAAACTATTTTCCGGCGCAGCCATCGACAAGGCGCGGGAAATCTGGCTAGTCGACCCCGCCCCCAAGGTAGTGGAACAGTACCAAGCAGCCGTGGGCAAGTTGGAAACCTTTATGGCCGCCAAAGGGCTGCCCTGCGAACCTTCGCAAGTGGTCAACCTCAAGGGCGACACTGCCAAGGCGGAATTCATCAACCACTTCAAGGAAGTGCAAAAGCTCAAGACCCAACTGGATCAATACACCGACCTCGACGACCAGAGCAAACAGACCATCGAGCAGAAACTGCCCACCGATACCCTGCGCAGCTTCAAGGCCGCCTATCTCGACACCGCGCTGGAACTCAAGCGCAAACAGGGCAAAGGTGATGAGGCGGGGCCAGAAGTGCAGCAACTGGAATTCGACCTGGTGCTGTTCGCCTCCAGCCTCATCGACTACGACTACATCATGGGACTGATTGCCAAATCCACCCAGAAAGCCGGCAAGCAGAAGATGACCCGTGCGCAACTGATCGAGATGATCAGGAGTCATTCAAATCTTGAGAGTGAACGAGAAGATATCGTCGACTACATCAATAGCCTGACAACAGGCGAAGTTCTGAGTACAAAAGAAATCAATGAAGGTTTCCAGGCCTTCAAGGCGCAAAAGGCCGTCGACGACCTAGCCAACATCGCCAACAAGCACGGCCTGCAACCCGCAGCGCTGCAAGCCTTCGTCGATGACATCATGGGCCGCATGATCTTCGATGGCGAACAGCTCACCGACCTGCTCGCCCCGCTGGGGCTCAGTTGGAAAGCGCGACGTGAAGCCGAGCTTGCCTTGATGGAAGACCTGTTGCCCTATCTGCAAAAACTCGCGGGCGGGCGCGAGATATCGGGGTTAAATGCGTATGAGTAAGCAAGAGAAAAAGGGCTTGGTACCGGAGTTGCGTTTTCCCGAGTTTCAGGATAAGGGGGGCTGGGATGAAGACAAATTGTCTGAATTAGTGACTACGGTAACACCGCCCAAAAAACTGCCAACGAATCTCTATCAAGTTGAGGGGCTTTATCCAATTATTGATCAATCACAACGCTATATTTGTGGCTGGACAAACGATAAAGAGTCGCTCATATCAGGCCATTTCCCCCTAATAATTTTTGGCGATCACACCTGTATCTTGAAGATCGCCCGCGGACCATTTGCGCAAGGCGCAGATGGAATAAAGATACTCAAGGCCAAAGACCAAGTTGAAGCAGAGTTTCTTTATCAAGCCTTACAGGTTAGGCCGGTGGTTATGGAGGAATACAAAAGACACTTCTCCATACTAAAGGAAAGGATCGTAGGGTTTCCTGAAAAGGAATCCGGTGAACAACAAAAAATCGCCGATTGCCTCACTTCCATCGACGAGCTGATTTCTAACCAAACCCAAAAACTCGACGCCCTCAAGACCCATAAAAAAAGCCTGATGCAGCAAATCTTCCCCGCCGAAGGCGAAACCGTGCCCAAATGCCGCTTTCCTGAGTTTCGGCATGCGGAGGAGTGGGAGGAGAGGTTCATCAGCGACTTGGGCGAAATAATTACAGGAAGCACCCCTAGCACTACCAAGCCTGAATATTATGGTGGCGATCGGCTTTTTGTTTCACCGGCAGATATTTCAGATCAAAGATTTATTGAAAAAACAAAAACAACTTTGACAGAGCTTGGCTTCAGCGAGACTCGGCCTGTGAAGCTAGAAAGCATTTTGTTTGTATGTATTGGCTCAACCATAGGAAAGATCGCACAGAACCACCAAGAGTGTGCAACGAATCAGCAAATAAATGCTGTAGTTCCTAGCGCAAATTACTCAAATACGTTTGTCTATTACAGTCTTGAAAATAATTCTGAAAAAATATCTGGGCTTGCTGGTAACCACGCCGTTCCGATTATTAACAAGACAGCTTTTGGTGCTGTTGAAATAAGATTCCCCAAACTACCAGAGCAACAAAAAATCGCTGATTGCCTCGCCTCCATTGACGAGCTGATTTTCAACCAAACCAAAAAAATCGAAGCCCTCAAGGCCCATAAAAAAGGCCTGATGCAGCAGCTTTTCCCGGCCATAGATGAGGTGGATAAGTGAGCAAAAGACCGTTATCCATGAATCGCTTGGTGCAAAGACTGCGAGACGATCTGAAGGACAAGGATTTCGTTTTGCTCTATGCCTATAACGGCACGGGTAAAACCCGCTTGTCAATGGCATTCAAGGATGCGGGCAAAAAAGAAATCACGCGTCCGATGACGGTTAACGACACGGTAGATCAAGCTCTAACAATTACTGAGGTTCAAGGCGATACGCTCTATTTTAATGCTTATACGGAAGACTTATTTCACTGGGACAACGACCTGGAAAATGATAGCGAACGATGCCTGAAGATTAACTCCGGATCCAAGTTTTTCTCGGGGTTTAAAGAGCTGGCCATTGAGGAGAAGATACGGCCCTATCTTCATCGTTATGCCGATTATGAATTCATCATTGACTATGAAAATTGGACTATCAGTTTCTCACGTGAGGATGCTGAGAATATTAAGGTCTCTCGGGGTGAAGAGAATATATTTATCTGGTGTATCTTTCTGGCAATCTGCGAGTTAGCTATTGATGGCGATGAGGCCTATGCCTGGGTAAAGTTTATTTATATTGATGATCCTATCTCTTCGTTGGACGACAACAACGCCATTGCTGTTGCTAGTGATCTGGCACAACTGCTAAACCGCGGCAGGGGTAAGTTGAAGACGGTGATCTCTTCCCATCACGGTTTGTTTTTTAATGTGATGTTTAACGAGCTAAAAAAATCCAAACCGAAAAACTATTTTCTCCATCGAGACGATGAAGCGGAAGGTTATGTTTTGCAAGCCACCGACGATACCCCTTTTTTCCATCATGTGGCTATGCTCAGTGAACTACAACAGGTGGCAGAGTCGGGGAAGCTCTATACCCACCACTTTAATTCGTTGCGCAGCATTCTGGAAAAGACCGCCACTTTTTTTGGGCATGACGATTTTTCAATCTGTCTGGACGATAAAGACGAGGCTGTACATGCCCGAGCGCTTAATCTATTGAGCCACGGCGGCTATTCCATCTATGAACCACGCGAGATGATGGAAGATAACAAAAACCTTTTCAAAGACATTTTGGCGAACTTTTTAGAACGCTACCAATTTCAGTTGCCGGAAATCCTTGCCGCGCAGACGACACAAACGAGTAACACATGACCGAACAAGAATTAAACAGATTAGGCAAAACTCTCTGGGCTATCGCTGATGACCTACGCGGCTTGATGGATGCCGATGACTTTCGCGACTATATGTTGTCGTTCCTGTTTTTGCGCTACCTCTCCGACAACTACGAGATGGCGGCGAAGAAGGAGTTGGGCAAGGACTATCCTGATGTGCCGCTGGCGGTATTACGTGAAACCGGTGCCAAAAGTCAGTTACAAGTATGGTACGAAGAGAACGCCGAAGACGTAGAAGACTTTGAAAAACAGATGCGCCTCAAGGTGCATTATGTGATCGAGCCGCAGCACCTTTGGAGCAGCGTTGCTGAAATGGCGCGCACGCACCATACCGACCTGCTGGATACCCTGTGGAAGGGCTTCAAGTACATCGAAGAAAAATCATTCGAGAGTACGTTTCAGGGGCTGTTTTCGGAAATTGATCTGCACTCCAATAAGCTGGGCAAGAAACCGGCAGACCGCAATGCAATGCTCTGCACCATTATCCAGAAGATCGCCGAGGGTATATCGAAATTCAGTACCGACACCGATATCCTGGGCGATGCCTATGAATACCTGATCGGCCAGTTTGCCGCTGGCTCCGGCAAAAAGGCGGGCGAGTTTTATACCCCGCAACAGATTTCTACCATTCTTTCCGAAATCGTCACACTGGACAGTCAGGAACCAAAAAACGGTAAAAAGAAAAAACTGAGCAAGGTGCTTGACTTCGCCTGCGGCTCCGGCTCACTGCTACTGAATGTGCGCAAGCAGCTTCATAAAGAGGGCGGCACAATCGGAAAGATTTACGGGCAGGAAAAGAACATCACCACCTACAACCTGGCGCGCATGAACATGCTGCTGCATGGGGTGAAGGATACCGAGTTCGAGATTCATCACGGCGATTCGCTGCTTAACGACTGGGATATCCTCAATGAGATGAATCCGGCCAAAAAGCTGCAATTCGACGCGGTGGTCGCTAATCCGCCCTTCAGCTATCGCTGGGAGCCAAGCGACGCGCTGGGCGAGAATTTCCGTTTCAAGAACTACGGCCTCGCCCCGAAGTCCGCCGCCGACTTCGCCTTCTTGTTGCATGGTTTCCACTTCCTGAGCGACAGCGGGGTGATGGCGATCATTCTGCCCCACGGCGTGCTGTTCCGTGGCGGCGCGGAAGAACGCATCCGCACCAAGTTACTCAAGGATGGCCACATCGACACCGTGATCGGCTTGCCCGCCAACTTGTTTTTCTCCACCGGCATCCCGGTCTGCATTCTGGTGCTGAAGCGCTGCAAAAAACCGGATGACGTGCTGTTCATCAACGCCAGTGATAGTGAAAACTTCGAAAAAGGTAAACGCCAGAACCGCTTGCTGCCGGAGCACATCGAAAAGATCGTCGACACCTACCAGTACCGCAAGGAAGAAAAGCGCTATTCTCGTCGCGTTTCAATGGAAGAAATTAAGAATAACGATTTCAACCTGAATATCTCGCGTTATGTCAGCACCGCCACAGCAGAAGACCCAATTAATTTGCAGGCGGTCAATGCCAACTTAGTGAAGTTAAAGGAAAGCATTGTCACAAGCACTGACAGGCATAACCAATTTCTCATCGAGCTGGGCTTACCGCCTTTGCCTTGAGCCTATACATAGAAAGCGGCTCTATTTTCTCCGCAAGCTTATGTCAAGAAATGCAGGCGCTGTTATAACTTGGCGCTGCTCCGGACGGCAATTCCCCAGCGCTCTATTGCCGCCAGTGTGCTTTTGCATTGAACGACAGCTTTCGTTTTTTCATTCCCATTCGCTGAAATCCTTGAATGTCGCAAAGTGGTAATTGTTGAAGTTCATTCTGTCAAATTTATTGCCATAAAGCGGCCAGTCACAATCGGCTGGTTTTGGTCGACAGTTGATATTCGTCAGTTTCAAAAAGTCAATCTCCATACCGGTCATTCATATTTGTAATATTTTTAACGAGATCACAGTCGCTAAACGACCCTTTCTTGCCGTTCGCCAATGCCTGCTTTAGGAAAGCCTATTTCGAGTGTCCAATCTCGGCAGGTGGATAATTCCCATGTAATATTCATCTGCCCAATCTGTTATTATTGAGCGTTAGCGGCAGAGTATTCTTCGACACCACAAAAGCCGCATAGGTTGCTAGGCAACTATTTGCACTAGTACCGAGAAAACATAGAGAAAACGCCTCCGGGTTATACCATTCCGAACGAGACATCTGCACCAAATACATCACATCAGCCATTACCGAGGCAAGGTGGAACGTGCAGACTCAGATTAGGGTGGAAGTCACGTTCGACTTGCTGAATCCCGGAGCCGTCAAGTGAGCCTTGACTCCACTATTATCGAATCTGCCCTGATGGCAGCCTGACCACCTCTGAGACCGCTATGGAAGCTAATACCCGCAAACTCGAACGTATCTTCGATCAGACTATCACCTATCAAGTGCCGCTGTTTCAACGCCCCTATGTATGGTCTCAGGAGGCTAACTGGGAGCCCTTATGGGAAGACATTCAAGCTTTGCTTGATAAGCACCTTCTCGTCGGTAAAGCACATCCGCACTTTCTCGGGGCGGTCGTGCTGGAGCAATTGGCGAATCCAACCGGTTCGATTGAGAGTCGCCAAGTCATCGACGGACAACAACGCTTTACCACGCTCCAGCTTTTCCTGATTGCGGCACGTGACCACGCTGCCGCAGACGGTAAGAGCAAATACATCGAACGCTTCACGTCGCTGGTCGAAAACCGCCGCAGTATGATCGACTTTGATGACGAGGTTTTCAAGGTATGGCCGACCAACAGTAACCGTGCCGCCTTCAAAGCCGTGCATGACGCCCGTTCTCCGGCTGCCCTCGACAAGGCGATCAAGCAGAAGCCTAGCATCGCCGACGGCTCAAACAATATCGTCAATGCCTACAAGTTCTTCCACACCCAGTTGCGCGACTGGCTGACTGGCAAGCTAGATGACGACCAAGACCAGACGGTGCTGAGCACCAAGAGCTTGGATGACCGTTATGATTCCCTGTGGCAGGTAGTCAAGGACTGTTTGCAGGTAGTGGTGATCGACCTCGACAAGGACGACGAAACACAGGTGATTTTTGAGACGCTGAATGCGCGAGGCGAAGATTTGCTTCCCGCTGACCTGATCAAGAACTACCTGTTCCGCCGAGCCGCAGCAGACAAGGAGAACGTCGAGAAGCTCTATGCCGACCATTGGCAGCAATTCGAAACTCAGTGGTGGCGTGATGTGGTCAAGCAAGGCCGAATTACCCGCCCTCGTGTTGACGTCTTCATCAATTACTACCTCGCCATGATGACTATGGACGATGTTAAGTCGTCTCACCTGTTCAATGCGTTTAAGGCTTTTGCCGATTCATCTGATGACATCGCCGGCTCCTTGCTGGTCATCCCGAAGACATCAGCCGAGCACATTGCCCAGCTTGCTCGCTATGCCGAGGTGTTCAAGACTTTTTCCGATGCAGGGAAGCATCAGCGGTTAGCTGCCTTTTTGGATCGGCTCTTGGCGATAGACACCACCACTGTCTTACCCCTGCTGCTTTACCTCTATGCCGAGATGGTGCCGGGGCGTGAAGCCGAATTCGATCAGATCATCTCTATGATCGAGTCCTACCTGTTCCGACGTATGATCTGCGGCCTGACCACGAAAAACTACAACCGATTCTTTCTCGACCTACTCAAGGCCATCGACAAGGAAGGCAAGGTTACTGTGGGCTTTGTCGCCGAATACCTCATCAAGAGCACGGCGGAAAGCAGTTTCTTCCCGGACAACAGTAAATTTGAAGTAGCCATAAAGGAGCTGCCCCTATATGGACGACTGGCCCAATACCGTGTTCGTGCCATCCTTGAGGCCTTGGAAATGCATGCGCAATCAGCTTTCAGTCCAGTGCTCGCTTTGCCTGCGGGGTTGACGATAGAGCATGTAATGCCTCAGACGTGGCAGACATTCTGGCCGCTCAGCGACGCTGACCGGGCAGATCCAGTCACGGAACAGAAGGCTAGCCAACGCCGCAACCGGCTGATCAACACTATCGGCAACCTGACATTGGTGACCAGTAGTCTTAATCCTTCACTCTCCAATTCGGCATGGGTCGACAAACGACCTGAGTTGCTCAAGTACGGCAAGCTGAATCTGATGCAGTATTTTCATGGCTCCGAAGCCGATACGTGGGACGAGGACAAAATCGAAATACGTTCGCAGAATCTATACGAACAATTACGGGCCATATGGCCGGAGCCAAAGTAACTTAATGTGATGAGGTTATGCGGATGTAGGCCCTACCGCCGCAAAATAGCCGTTAACGAAACTGTTAACAGGGTTCGTATTAGATTTGAATGGCCACAAAGTCTGCGAGTCCATCCACCATCAACGACAGTTTTAGAGCAGTCAATACGGGTTAGCGAATGTCCGGAACTGGCCGGAATTTGCCAGTTACCCAACCGTCATTCTACTCATTGTCTGTGGCTGCTTTTGGTAACTTCAAATTAGTGTGCCATTCATGTGGTCTCAGGTGTGTAAGTGGCATGCAATTTTGCAATGCTCTATTCGGGGGCCTGTGGAAGAACCCCCAAAAGTGTTCGTTCTGAGTTAAGCCACTTTCAAGTATTAACGTTTTAAATGTTCTTCAAGCCATAGGACTGATTTTAAATGTCTTTTTAACCAGGTGTCCGGAAA
>JAQTQN010000030.1:11402-19217 GCA_028712225.1 Methylobacter sp. | reverse complement strand
CACCATCATTACCCCAGCTTCTTTCAAAAAAACATGAAAGTTGTGGCTCAGCTGTTTAATCAGCTCTTCAATATTGTTAACTGGTTTGTGATGATCAACTGCAGCGTCAATAACTGGATAATTGTCCCAGTTGGCGTAATTACCCAGCGGCAAAGAATAATCTTCAAGGCATCGTAACCAAGCATCTGTAACTTCAGGTCGAACCCATTCCTGTTGGTCAGGCACTGAGCGCGTTTGATTCATCCATTGCCAGGCTTGTACCGGCCGATCTACTTGAAATTCAACCGTATGCCTAAGCAACAAGGCCTCATGGACCAACTTTACTTTATTTGGAATCTTGAGATCTATATCCATTTATTCCTCTTGATTGTTTTGGCGAAAAATAGTGTCGCCTACTAACGGAAAAATACAAAACTCATTGATTTTTCATTAGATTTAGACTTTTTAGAAGGTGGATAAGCAAGATAACAAAATATACAAAATAGGCAATGTGACATTCTGTCGCATTGCCTGTTTGTGAGGAGGAATAGATAAGATTATTTTCGTAAATAGCAGTAACTGGCGAATTAGCCGGTCAAATCAGAAAAAACGATTTATGTGATTACTGGGTTAAACCCCGTATATAAATTAAGTCTATGATTGTTACTTAATGATGGATTACTGTCGGACGGATTGTTTTTATACCGGCCATAAAATCAAACTTTTCATTATGGAGGGCAGTTGTAATGGTTAAAATTCCGAGTCCGATACGATTATTGTTGGCGTCTTTATGTGCTTATTGGCTAGCCGGCATCTTCAATCCTGCTTTTATTGCTATAGCCGTGTTGATTTTGTTACTAATACCTGTGTTGTTGGTTGAGTTTTATTCTTTTAGTCGGGCTAAAGATTAGGCTGATTTGATGTTACTGCGCTGTGTTGCAGTAACATCGTAGTTTGAATAAACAGGTGTTTATTCTGTGGGCTTAGTTAAATCAGGCTTGTGATGAAATCGTTAACCATTGCAGCGTCAAAAGGCCAGGCCAATTCTGTCCGGCTGTCAGCATGATATAAAACGGGGATGCGAATTGCGTATTGCTCTTGCCAGTGTTCATTTTCAGCGTCGGCAATATCTACCAACTCAAGCAGTACATTTTTCTCATTTGCAACACAGGCGCTGATAATCTCTTCCGCTTGTTCGCAAAGATGGCAACCTGCGGTTCCGAATAACAGTAAGTGCATATCAATGATTTAAGTGCGCCGACAACCAGCGTGCGGCAACTTCTTCTGCCATGTTTTTACGTTTGGCGTAATCCTGCAATTGGTCTTGCTCAATTTTGCCGACGTTGAAGTATTGGGATTCAGGATGTGAAAAATACCAACCACTCACGGCAGACGCCGGGTACATTGCAAAGCTTTCGGTGAGCTCAATGTTGGTGTTTTCGGTGACATTGAGCAACTCGAACAACTTGGCTTTTTCGGTGTGATCGGGGCAGGCGGGATAGCCGGGGGCAGGCCGTATACCTTGATAAGCTTCGTGAATCAGTTGCTCGGCACTGTGTTCTTCATCTTGCGCATAGCCCCAATATTCTTTACGCACGACTTGGTGCAAATATTCTGCAAAAGCTTCTGCCAAACGGTCTGCCAAGGCTTTGAGCATGATAGAGCTGTAGTCGTCGTGATCTTGTTCGAATTGCTGCAGTTTTTCTTCAATGCCTATGCCGGTAGTGACGGCAAAACCGCCGATATAGTCGGCTCTGCCGCTATCAGTGGGGGCTATAAAGTCGGACAAACAGTAATTGGGACGACCGGGCGCTTTGATATTTTGTTGGCGCAAGTGGTGCAATACTTCCAGCACTTGTTGCCGTGATTCGTCGGTGTATACCAGGACATCATCGCCCTTGCTGTTGGCCGGGAAAAAGCCGACTACGGCGCGCGCTGTTAACCATTCTTCATTGATGATTTTTTTCAGCATGATTTGCGCATCCTCAAACAGCTTTCTGGCTTCGACACCGACAACACTGTCATCAAGTATTTTGGGATAACTGCCGGCCATTTCCCAGGTTTGAAAAAACGGCGTCCAGTCGATATACCAAACCAAGGTATCAAGCGGGAAACGATCGATGACTTTTATGCCTAAAAATGAAGGCTGAGCCGGTTGATAATCCCCCCAGGCAAATTTATTTTTTCTGGCGTCTTCCAAGGACAGTTGCTTGGTTTGCGCCACCCGGCCTTTGTGGCGTTCCCTGAATTCGGCGTATTCTTCGCGCACATTTTTGACAAAGTCAGCCTTTAAATCAGCGCTTAACAGATTGCTGGCAACGCCTACTCCCCGCGATGCGTCTGTGACATAAACAGTCGGTCCGCCTTGATAATGCGGCTCAATTTTTACGGCGGTGTGTGCGCGGGAAGTTGTTGCGCCGCCAATCATTAGCGGGATGGTAAAGCCTTGACGCTGCATTTCTTTAGCAACATGGGCCATTTCATCCAGAGAAGGTGTAATCAGGCCGCTTAAGCCGATGATGTCGACGTTTTCCAGGCGCGCAGTTTGCAAGATTTTCTCGGCAGGCACCATTACACCAAGGTCAATCACGTCGTAATTATTGCATTGCAGCACCACGGCAACGATGTTTTTGCCGATGTCATGCACGTCACCTTTGACCGTAGCCATCAAAATTTTGCCGTTGGTTTGTCGGTCACCGGCCGCTTTATCGGCTTCCATGTAGGGCATCAAATACGCCACGGCTTTCTTCATTACTCGCGCCGATTTAACCACTTGCGGCAAGAACATTTTACCCGCGCCGAACAGGTCACCGACCACATTCATGCCGTCCATCAACGCGCCTTCGATCACATGCAGCGGCCGTTCCGCTTCCAGCCTGGCTTGCTCGGTGTCTTCATCGATATAGTCGGTAATGCCTTTAACTAAGGCATGTTCCAGGCGTTTACTGACTGGCCAGCTGCGCCATTCGGCGTCTTCTTTTTTGCCGCTCGTGTCGGCACCGTCACTGCGGTATTTTTCCGCCAGTTCTAACAATTTATCGGTGCCGCTGCCGTCGTGGGTATTTAAGACGACGGCTTCAATGGCATTGCGTAAATCGTCGGGAATATCGGCATAAATGGCCAGTTGTCCGGCATTAACAATGCCCATGGACATGCCTGCCTGAATTGCGTGGTACAAGAACACCGCATGGATGGCTTCGCGCACTGTGTTATTGCCGCGAAACGAAAACGATACGTTGGACACGCCGCCGGAAATGAGCGCGTAAGGCAATGTACGTTTGATTTCGCGGGTGGCTTCGATGAAATCCAGGCCGTAGTTATTGTGTTCGTCAATGCCGGTGGCAATGGCAAAAATGTTGGGGTCGAAAATAATATCTTCCGGCGGAAAATTGACTTGTTCCGTGAGGATTTTGTAGGCGCGTTGGCAGATTTCGATTTTTCTCGCTTTGGTGTCCGCCTGGCCGTCTTCATCAAACGCCATAACGATAACCGCCGCGCCATAACGACGCACAAGCTTGGCATGCTTGATAAACGCAGCCTCGCCTTCTTTGAGCGAGATAGAGTTAACGACGCCTTTGCCTTGGATACATTTAAGTCCGGCTTCCAAAATATCCCATTTGGAGGAGTCCAGCATAATAGGCACTTTGGCAATATCCGGCTCGGCGGCAATCAGCAACAAAAAACGCACCATTGCTTCTTTGGACTCGAGCATGCCCTCGTCCATATTGATGTCGATAATTTGTGCGCCGCTTTCGACTTGTTGTTTGGCAACATCGAGTGCGGCTTCAAAGTTACCGTCAATGATTAAGCGCTTGAATGCGGCGGAACCGGTGACATTAGTGCGTTCGCCGACATTAACGAATAATGTGTCTGGGCCGATGGACATGGCTTCAAGGCCAGATAATCGACAGCGCTTTTCTAAATCGGGTACCACTCTAGGTGGATAAGCGTTGACTGCTTCGACGATAGCTTTGATATGTGCTGGCGATGTGCCGCAGCAACCGCCGATAATGTTCAAATAGCCGCTTTGAGCCCAGTCTTGCAGCTCTTGAGCCATGGCTTCCGGGGATTCGTCGTATTCGCCGAATTCGTTGGGTAAGCCCGCATTAGGATGTGCGGATACATGGGTGTCAGCAATTGTGGATAATTCATCGATATGTTGGCGCAGTTCCTTGGCACCCAGCGCGCAGTTGAATCCGAAAGAAATGGGCTCAACATGCTTGAGCGAATGCCAAAATGCCGCAACGGTTTGGCCGGAAAGTGTCCTGCCCGAAGCATCGGTGATGGTGCCTGAAATCATTACCGGCAATTTATAGCCAATCTCATCAAATACTTGCTCGACTGCAAAAATGGCAGCTTTGGCATTGAGCGTATCGAAAATGGTTTCAATCAGAATGATGTCGGCACCGCCGTCAATCAGGCCATGGGTTGCTTCGGTATAAGCCGTTACCAAGTCATCGAAAAATATGTTACGAAAGCCGGGATCATTAACATCTGGCGACATCGAAGCTGTGCGGTTGGTCGGTCCCAACACTCCGGCGACAAAGCGGGGTTTATCCGGCGTTTGCCGAGAAAATTGTTCGGCAGCTTCTTTAGCTAACCGCGCCGAGGCGACATTAATTTCATAAGCCAGCGACTCCATGTGGTAGTCGGCCATGGCAATGGTGGTGGCATTGAAAGTATTAGTTTCGACAATGTCCGAACCGGCTTCAAAATAAGCGCTGTGGATAGCTTTGATAATGTCTGGTTGTGTTAATGACAATAAGTCATTATTGCCTTTTAGGTCGGTTTCCCACTGCGCAAAACGCTCGCCGCGATAATCTTTTTCGTCCAGCTTGTAGCTTTGAATCATCGTGCCCATTGCACCATCAAGAAACAGAATGCGTTGGGAGAGTTGCTGTTTTAATAATTCTGTTTTGCTCATTAAGATTTATCAGCGGTAGGTTGAATTGGAATGCGGTAAGAAGAAGCAATTAAATAATCGTTGCTTATAAATTAAGCAGACTCTATTATTTTTTAATACTAATGCAGGAGAAAACAATGTCGAAACCAAATATTATTCAAGTTATAAAAAGTGTTTTATCAGCTGCTATCGGCGTACAAAGTGGGGATAACAGGGAGCGTGATTTTACTCAGGGATCGTTTACTACGTACGTAATTGCAGGAATAGTATTTACTATATTATTTGTATTAGGCTTGATATTTTTGGTTTCCAATATAATCGGCTAAATGCTAATTTGATTGACCAGAAGCTATAAAAAAGCCCAAGATTCTTGGGCTTTTTTAATTTAACGAATAGCAAGTAATATCATTTTTCCGGAGTTTTGAAGCTTTCTTTGATGCCTTGAAACAATTCTTTCAAACCGCCAAATATAGTTGTGACCGAAATTGCTTCTTTAGTAATAAACTTTACACGAATCAAGCCTGCAGCAACAATACCAGCAAAAGGAGGGAACAGTTCAAAAAACAGTGATTCTAAAATACCGCCAAACCCTTGAAATCCGCCAATATTTTTTCTGTCAGCGCCATCAACGCCTTCATAACTTACGCTTGTTTCGCCGCTTCTAATTGATTCCAGTAAGTAAACGTTTACTTCAACCATTAACAATTGCACCACGAAAAAAGTGATAGCTCCCACTGCAACCCATAATAAAAGATTATTTGTTTTTGCCTTGAGCGCTGACTGATAAAGCCATACCGCGACAAGGATCATAATTACGCCACCAATCATTGGTTATACCCCTTCTTGAAATTATTATATTTTTGTTAAAAAGAAGAATAGATAATCACATTTTAAAGTCATGTTTTTGTCATCTTTATCAATAACTTTACAGGACTCATATTTATCTCGACCTGGAGTTACTTGTTTTTTTATCACGCCATCGGCAATTGAATACTTAATGGCGATCTTCATTTCCTTGGTACGACCGACAGAATCTGTTGATGTGGTTTGTAAAACGCCGTCATTTTTGAATTCCCATTCAACGGTAATCTTCTTTTTTTCCCCATCCAATTTGGTTGCTTCTGCATACAGATTCCATTTTCCTAGAATCTCCGAATTGTCTTTCAGTTCAATATCTGCATTGGCAGTAAACGCAAGAAAAATAGCCGCAACTGGTGCTATTTTAAGCCATTTTATTATCATTTTTCCCACCTCTAAGTTGTTATCTCCCAGAATGTAAAGTTTAAACCATACCACAACGCTCTTCGAGCTTTATATTTCAGCACGTAATAAATAAATTCCACCTTGAGCACTCAATAACCGCGCCACAATAAGCCTTGACTTTAACTTTTCCTAAAGTATCATTTGCATTCCGTTTGCTAGGTAATTAGCAATTTCTAAAAATACAAATATAGGTAGAAATTCATGGGAGCGATCTTAGACGTCACTGAAATGTTAAAAGAACCAGCTGGCATGGCCATTGCATTAGTAGTGGTTGTTGGTGGTTACTTCTTCGTAAAATGGGTTTTCGCTGAACACCCAGACGACGAAAAATAAAAATTTAACAGCCCCACTTACTTAGGCCGCTGATACCAACCCTTCCGGGTTTGGAAGCGGCCTTTGTTTTGCCTGCTTATTTTTACTTCAACACTCATAACTCCCTTATAATTTGCACGTCTTTTTGGTCATCCCGGCGTTGCAATGAATCAATTTATATCTGTCAAACTATTCGAGCTTTTCTCTCAACGAGCGCCCGCTACCGGTATTGGGCTGTTTAGACTTTTTTATGGTTTGGTGGCATTGCAGGAAATTTTTTTTCTACTTTACTTCAATCACTTAATTTTCGACCAGATTCCTTATTTGGACATCGAATTTCCGATGATTCCATTCTTTTTATGCATTTGGGCGGTTATTGCCTGCTGCATAGTCGTTGGTTATCGCTACCAATTCGCGGTCATCTGTAACTATATTTTTTGGATTATCTTCGTCAACTTTACGCCCATGCAACGCGATTTTGACGGCGGATTTGACCTGTTTATGATTGGCACCGGGTTTTTCCTGCTGTTTATGCCCGGAGATAAAGCTTTTTCGATAGATAGTCTCAGGCATAAACTCAGCACGCCATTTACACATTACAGCGCTTATCCAGCCCCTGCAGTCTCTCGATTGGCTTACTACTTACCGGTTTTAGTTTGTCTTGGTTTCCTCTATTTTGATTCTGTCATTCATAAAATGTATGCAGAACACTGGCGTAATGGCCTGGGCGCTTGGTTGCCCTCTACGCAGCCTTACTATGTGTCAGCGATTGATATGTCGCCGCTGCTGAATAACGAGCTGCTGCAAAAAATCATCGGTTACACCATTATTGTTTTTCAGTTCACTTTTCCTTTTTTGTTTGCTAATCGCCGCTTACGAGTGGTCTTTTTGCTTATTGAATTCAGCTTACATCTAGGGATTACCTTGTCTTTTAACATCTACCCATTTGGTTTGGGGATGTTGATTTTTTATTTTCTGCTGGTGCCGTTCAGCTGGTGGCGTCAAATTGGTAATAGGTTTACTGCCAAAGAAAAATCGTTGGTTGTGTTTTACGACCAGCAATGTCCCTTATGCAATCGCACCGTGCTGATACTCAACCACTTCGATATTTTTCGTTGCATAGACTTTAAAAACGCCCAGCAATATGCCGCACAATACCCAGCCTTAGCGCGCATTGATCAACAAACATTATTGACCGATCTGTACGCATTGGATAGTCAAAACCGTGTCTATTCAGGCGTCGATACCTATATCAAAATACTACTGAAAATGCGTTACCTGGCGCCGGTGGGATTAGTTTTAGGATTGCCGGGAATTCGCCAGTTTGCAACGGCAAAATATCGCGCGATTGCCGATTC
>JAQTQN010000030.1:0-11302 GCA_028712225.1 Methylobacter sp. | reverse complement strand
TTAATTAAACTAGGTTATTTGGCATGTTAACAATGTGTCATATGACCTAGTTATCTAAATTTTTAGCAATCTAATTTACCTAAAAAACTACTGGTTTTTATCTTCTTCAAAGATAAACAAATCTTATGGCCGCTATTAGTGTGGCCATGATGAGTGGTCAACGTATCAGAAAATATGAGTATTCAGGAATACTTTTGTTGCCTTATCGCTTGATGTTGCAATAGAGCGAGTAGCTTTTTTATAGATTGGCATAAGTAGTGCTTAGTTAAGGTGATTTATTAAGCCAGTATTTTCGGCTTGTTGCGCGCTATCACTAAAATTGTGATGGGTATTCACCTTAGCTTTTATAGCATGGACATTTATGACATCTGCTTCCCATCCCTCCGAATGCAACAAAAAACGACAGTTAAGTTCGGCGATAGCGGTTTTTTTTGCGGTATCTGCATGCACTGTCTCTAGCCAAGCTCTGGCAGATAACGGATTGCCTTCCCAGGTGAAAAAATCAAAGAGTATTACTTCGGTGCCAGAACAAGAAGCTAAATCAGCGCCAAGCGAGGTTTCAGCTGAATCGGCTGATAAATCGACATCAGTTAAAAACAAAACAGCAACCCCTGAAAAACAACCAGAAAATGACAACTCAGTCTTTGAATTAGGCGAAATGGTGGTAACGGCCGCGCCGACAGGGGCATTACAAAGCCGCGACATTCTTAGTTCTGTGGATATTATGAATGCCGATAAGATCGCAAATCAGAATGTTCAAACCAGTTTTGACTTGCTCCATCGTATGCCGGGTGTGCAGATTACCCAATTTAACCAAGGCACGACTACTGGAAAATTTTCTTTCAGAGGCTTTAATGGCGAGGGCAATATTAATGGTGTCAAACTATTGATCGATGGCATTCCAAGCAATACCAACGACGGCAATATGCCGTTTATCGACGCTCTGTTTCCATTAGATATTGAATCGATTGAAGTGGTCCGTGGTACCAATGATCCGCGTTACGGTTTGCATGCAATTGCCGGTAACGTCAACATGTTTACTCAGCAAGGCGGAAATTATGTTAAAGGCCGGGTCAGTTACGGCAGCTTTGATACGCATGATATTCAAACCGGCGCCGGTTATGAAACTGGCGGCTTTGCGCAGAACTATACAGTGTCCTACCGCGCTACCAACGGCTATCGTGATCACGCCTCATCAGAAAAAAATGCTTTTTCCGGCAAGTGGTTTTACACCCCTGAAAGTGAAAAATTTAAAGTTGGCCTGATTGCCAGATGGAGCGAGGCAGATGCAAAAGAATCTGGCTATTTGACTCTTGCTCAAGCCAAAGCTGATCCCACACAGTCGATGCCTCATAACGCTACTGATGGCGGTAATAGAGATGTCGGGCAAATTAGCGGCCATCTTGATGTTAATCTAACTGACGATCTATTTTGGTCCACCAAAAGCTATGCTAATTATTTTGACGATAAACGCTGGGTTACCTACAGTGTGGGAGAAAGGCAGCAGGAACGACTTGCCAATGAGGTTCAATATGGCGGTATAATTTCATTGACATATCGCCCCAAGATTTCTTGGTTGGATGATTTTTCCGTTGAAACGGGTTTTGATATTCAAGAACAAGACAACAAGAGTAATCGCTATAGATCTCTTGATCGCGCCAGAACCTCTAAAATCCGAGATCAAGAATACAACTTTTATGTTTATGGCGGCTACTTGCAAGCTATGATCAAGCCATTTAAATGGCTTAAGTTAACTCCAGGGTTTCGAGCAGATCAGGTCGGTGGTGATTTTGTTAATCAGCTGACTAACAAAGCCGCTAATGCTTTCGATTATGGGACTATTTGGCAGCCTAAATTCGGTGCGGTTATTACTCCGATAGAAGGCTATAGTCTTTATGGAAACTGGGGGCGTACTTTTCAGGTTGCCGTTGGAGCCGGCACTTATAACACCACTGCCATCAGAAATGCGAATGCTGAGCCATCAATCAATGAAGGCTGGGAAGTGGGCGTTAAGGTCGCTCCTGTTGATTGGGCAGAGGGACGTGTTGCTTACTGGAATCAAACCGCGACCAATGAGTCGAGCCGGGTACTGAATGATCCGACCAATAGCTCAGTACAAATTGGCGCCACGGATCGTCAAGGTGTCGATGTACAGCTAAAAATCAGGCCGATTGAAGCCGTGAGTGTTTGGACGACGTATTCGTTACAGGAAGCTATTGTCACTACGCCGCAAAGTAAAACCCCTGCACTTGTTGGAACGCAAATTTTTAACACCCCGAATTATCTATTTTCCGGCGGCATAGATTATCAAATCACCCCCAAGCTTAAATCCTCGCTCTGGACTACAGGGCAAGGCGACTATTACACCGATGAAGCCAATAAAAAAGGTAAATTTGGCGAATACGCATTGCTGAACTTGGATCTAGGTTATCAGTTGACCAAGCAGGTGGATTTGCAGTTCCAAGTTAAAAACCTGACAGATACTTACTGGGAATATGTTTGGTATAACACCACTGTGAATCAAACAATGCATTCTCCCGGTGACGGTCGCGCATTTTATGGTGCGGTTAATGTCAAATTTGATATTTAAATAATGTCTGCCGGTACACGTTTAACAAATAATTCTCGTCAACTGCCTTGGCGTAAGGTCTGGCTGAACTTTCATCTTTACTTGGGATTAAGTGCAGGCTTGATATTTGTTCTGGCGGGTCTTACCGGCAGTTTGCTGGTGTTTTATGTTGAGCTTGATGAGATTATCAATCCGGAATTGCAAATTTCAGCAGCTCAAGCTCAGCAGCAACCGCAATCTTACGAGGCTATTTTTCAAGCGATTCAGCTCGCGCATCCCGAACGAAGCGCCGCTTGGCGTTTGGAAATACCGCGTCATCCGCAAGCCATGATGATGGCGCGTTACTACACGCCTGTCGAAAAAGCCGGTTTGTCTTTTGCGCCGTTAATCGCTTGGATAAATCCTTATACTTCCGAAGTCGTCAGCAGCCGTTTTTGGGGCGAGTTTGTGATGACCTGGCTATTCGATCTGCATTACGTGTTATTGCTGGATGAAACGGGTAAAACCCTAATGGGTATTATCGGTTTTATATTATTGATACCGTTAATTAGCGGCATTTATTTGTGGTGGCCTGTGTCCGGCAAATGGCGGCAGGCATTCTTGATTAAACGTCACGCAAGCAAGCCGCGATTTATTTTTGATTTACATAAAACCAACGGCGTTTACAGTCTTGTCATCTTGGTGTTGCTGCTAATAAGTGGCGGTATCCTTGATCTGCACAATATATTCTGTCCGGTAATAAATTATTTATCGCCGATGTATCACGTCGAAGCCAGTCACTCAAACTATCAAGTTGGTGTTTCCAGAATTACCCTGGATCAAGCGGCAGCTTTAGCTAAAGCTCGGTATCCAGAGGCTCGGTTACGCTGGATTGAAACGCCAGATGGACAGAACGGCACCTACAGGATTGTGTTGTATCAACAAGGTGAGCCGAGTTTGCGGTTTCCCAAAACTACCGTCTGGATTGATCAATACAACGGTGCCGTGTTGTCGACTAGAGACCCCAAAGAGGAGCATGCCGGTGATACCTTCATGAATTGGCTACATCCTTTGCATAATGGCGAAATTGCCGGCATGACGGGACGGATCGTAGTTTTTATCAGCGGTTTTGTACCGGCAATACTTTACGTCACCGGCTTAATTCGCTGGTTACAAAAGCGACGCGCAAAGCGTTTGCACCAGTTAAAAATAAGTTAACCAACGCGCAATGACTCGAGAAAAGCTCGAATCCCAGCAATACCTTGTCCGCCAGCCTGGCAAGCGGCAGTGGTGTCTTCAGCCGTCATGCCGCCCAGCGCATATACCGGCAAATTTACTTGGCTGACAAGATCAGTGAAACGCTCCCAACCTAATGTGGGCGAACCGGGATGCGTTGTTGTTGGTAACACTGGAGCCAAAACCACAAAATCAACCCCGATGTTTTGGGCCTGATGTAGCTCTTCAAGTGTGTGACAGGATGCAGACAACCAGGGCATGTTCGCAGGACGTTCAGCCAAGGCCATCAGGTGTGCAGCGGTTAAATGGATGCCATCAGCATTAAGATTGGCGACATTAGCGGTCGCGGAGTTGACTAGCAACACAGCCTGTTGCTGTCGGCAGATAGCGTAGGCTTGTCGGATAAAAGCGTCTACCGCATCGGCAGGCAGATTTTTTAAGCGGGCCTGTATCAGCTTGATGCCATTAGCCAACAGCTTGTGCAGATTGTCCATCAGCAGTGACGGATCGGCATCGTCAAGAATGCCGTAGCAACGCGGCAAGCGTGCGGCGGTAACGATGGGCCGGTTGGCGGCCGGAAACGAAAAACTCAGCAATTCGTCCGGTGTTACCCACTTAAGCGGCTGACCTTGGCAACCTTTGGCAAGGCCGGAAAAATTCTCTACCAAAAACACATTCAATTGCACATGACGATCAGGGTAGCTGTGCTTGATTGTAATTAGTGGTGTCGCGGCATGGGCGGTAATATCTAGTTCTTCTTTAAGTTCTCTGAACAAGGCCTGTTCCGCAGTTTCTCCGCGTTCCAATTTACCGCCGGGAAATTCCCACAAGCCGCCCTGATGTAAAGAAGCATCCCGCAGCGCAATTAAAATCTGTCCTTGCGGGTTTTTGATGACACCGGCGGCGACTTGCAATACCTTCATAAGAATTTAGGTTCTGTATTCTGCATTGATGCGCACATAGTCGTAAGAAAAGTCGCAGGTGAGGATTTCCTGGCTTGCGTCGGCACGGCCCAGCTTAACTGTGACAGTAATTTCTGCGTTATTCATGACTTGCTGGCCGGCTTCTTCAGTGTAAGTCTCGGCGCGACCGCCATTTTTAACAATACAAACATCGTCCAGATAAATCTCAATCTTATCCAAGTCCATGTTTTCCACGCCTGCCCGGCCCACTGCCGCCAAAATCCGGCCCCAATTAGGGTCGCTGGCAAAAAAGGC
Source organism: Methylobacter sp. (assembly GCA_028712225.1). GTDB lineage: Bacteria > Pseudomonadota > Gammaproteobacteria > Methylococcales > Methylomonadaceae > JABFRC01. Next base: position 6,301 of record JAQTQN010000030.1, on the reverse strand, counting down.
GGTTTTAACCAATGGCGAATGCGCGATGGTTTTACCCACACGCACGGCTTCTTCTTCATTAAGAGCTTGCTCGACGACAATGCGTATCAGCTTGGTTGCGCCTTCGCCGTCGCGAATAATCAGTTCCGCCAAGCGTTTGCAAACCGACATGACGACATCGGCAAACAGCCTATAGCTGTCGCTACCTTCGGTGAGTTCAGGCACTAATGAACTACCGCTGGCCATCAATATGCAGGCGTCATTGGTCGAGGTATCGCCATCGACGGTAATGCGATTAAAAGATTGTTCGGCGGCTTTAGACAGACAAGTTTGCAGCAAGGACTGGCTGATCTTGGCGTCGGTGGCGATAAATCCCAGCATGGTCGCCATGTTGGGTTGAATCATGCCCGCGCCTTTGGAGATGCCGTTAATGGTGATGGTCTGGCCGTCGATGTTGAGCACCTGGCTGGCACCTTTAGGGAAGGTGTCGGTGGTCATAATTGCTTGGGCGGCTTTAGGCCAGTTGTCCGTGGATAGATTTTGGACTGCCGCGGGTAATCCGGCTTGAATTTTCGCCACCGGTAAAGACTGACCGATCACGCCGGTAGAAAACGGCAAGACTTGATTAGCCAAGCCGCCTGCGACTTCGGCGAGACTGGCGCAAGTGCTTAGCGCATCTTGCATGCCTTGTGCGCCTGTACCGGCATTGGCATTGCCGGAGTTGATCAATAACCAGCGCGGCGCATGCGCCAGGTTGGCTTTGGCAACATGCACCGGCGCGGCACAAAAAGCATTCTGGGTGAATACGCCGGCGCAGGTCGCCTGTTCGGCCAATTGTATTACCAGCAGATCGTCTCTGACATTCTGCTTAATACCTGCACACGTTGTGCCTAATTCAATCCCGGCTATTTCCGGCATTTGTGGGAAGTCGCACTGACCTACTGCCATGACTTATCCTCGTTAAAGTTTAAAAAATAAAAATACGTTATCGATTTTTTTAATGCGCGTGCGGATTAATTTGCACTGCTTGGTCAGGTAAGTCCGCTTGGTCGGATCCTCTGAGAGCGCAAACGGCAGAATCACTTCCACTTCAATTTGGCCGTCTAAATAATGGATTCTGAAATCCTCAATGGCGGTTTTAACCTCGACTAAATAGTCATCCAGTAACTCTTGCACGTCAGCTCGGGTGAGCGGCTTGCTGCCTTCAAACAAACCTTCGTCATCTTCCGGATCAACATGCACCAGCACATCCATGACATCGTCAAAACGTTTGATTAAGTCATCCCGGACAATATCGCCAATCATGTGGCCTTCTGAAACGGTGATGCGCGGATCAACGACAATGTGTGCATCAATCAGGGCGTCTTCGCCCATTTGCCGGGAGCGCAGTAAATGAATGCCTTCAACCCCGTCGATGGCCATGATGGAGCTGCGAATTTCAGTGACTACTGCCGGTGGCAATGAGGTATCGACCAGTTCTTTGATGCTGCCAATCACCAGGCTCAAACCGATTTTGGCGACCATCAATGCCACCACAATAGCTGCAATGGCGTCCGCCAACGGATAGCCCAGCATTACCGCGCCGATGCCGAACAGCACCACTACAGAAGTAATGGCATCGCTGCGTTGGTGCCAGGCATTAGCCATCAATAATTTGGAACGGGTGGTTTTGGCGATGCGCTTGGTGTAGTGATATAGCCATTCGTTGATCAAAATGGACACTGCGGCCACGGCTAAAGAAATTTCGTTAGGCACCGGTAAATGCTCGGGATTGGCCATGCGTTCCATCACCGACCAGGCAATGCCGCCGCCGATACCGATTAAGCTAACCCCCAAAATAACCGTGGCAATGGTTTCAAAACGCCGATGGCCGTAAGGATGATCGTGATCCGCCTCACGGCTGCCCAGCCTGACCGCAATAATCACCAGCAGATCGCTGAGTAAATCTGACAATGAATGGATGCCGTCGGCAATTAACGCGGCCGATTGCCCGAGAATGCCGAAACCGATTTTGATCAGCGTTTGGCAAACATTAACCGCCGCGCCGACATAGCTGGCTCTGGCTTTAAGTTTATCCATTTTTGCTGTATCAAAGATTTCCGCCATTATTCGCCTACTTGTAAAACAATCGTATATTCGCCGTCGGCAGATCGGGTTTCCAGTACCGTGTGACCGTTGATGCGGCACCAGGCGGGAATATCATGCATCACGCCGGGATCGGTGCAGACTACTTCTAACTGATCGCCTGCTGTTAGCAGTTTGACCTTATCCTGGGTGCGAATGACGGGTAAAGGACACAATAACCGCCGGGCATTTAACATTTCTCTGCTCATATAAACCATTCCTGAGGAATTTCATCGGCAGCAAATGGTTTAACCTGAATCACCCTTTCCATGCCGTCAGTCTGCATGACGACTATGTCAACCTGTTCGGCATCTTTACCATGACCGTAGCGGGCGGCAATGCGCGCGGCAGTATAAATATCTTCGGCATCAACGGTGCCGTCGATTAATGTCAACGGTCCAGTATGGCTGGAAGCGCGCAGGCTAATAAACTCTTTTTTATAACCTTCCAAAAATCGGCCTTCGCCTTCTTCTCTAGCAACAATCAGCTTGAAATGCGGCTTAGGGCGAATATGTCGGCCGACTTTAAGCAGCATGATGTCGTCCAGCTCATAATCTTTTCGCCCGTCGTGAGATTTCCACAAATCGACCAGCTTTGCTGAATAACTGGCGTCGGTCAGAAAACAGCAACCGCCTGCCGGTTGGGCAAAGTCTGTGAAGCCCATTTCTGCAGCCATGGCAAATTGCGGTTTACGGGAGCGGCCGGTAATGTCGTGCAACTTTTCCCGGTTGATCCAGCCTTCGCGTTCAGGCAGGGTTTCCGGCAAATTTTTGGCGCATAACGGCCGCAATAGCAGGTCATCCGCTCCCGATTGCTTGGCGATAATCGGCATAGTGGCCCTGCGTTGCGACATGGGGCGCTGGCCGATGACTTCACCGGTAATAATAAAGTCAAAACCGTTTTCACTGATCCACTGTTTGGCTTTGTTGACCATGAATATTTTGCAATCCAGACAGGGATTCATGTTCGTGCCATACCCATGTTTAGGGTTGATCAGGACATTTTTGTATTCTTCAATCACATCGACAATATGCAGCTTGATACCGAGTTGCTCCGCCACCCATAAGGCATTATTGCGCTTGGGCTTGCCTTTGTTTTGCCCTCTTATGGCGTGGGTATGGCCTTCAACACAAAAACCGGTGAAAAAGTTAATCCCTTCCACCTGGACGCCTTGCTCCATCACGGTTTTCGCCGCCAACATTGAATCCAGTCCACCGGAAATCAATGCCACCGCCTTTTTTTGCTCACTCATAACGCTCTTGCTATTAGAAAAATCGCGCATTATACGCGTTGTTGCCTTGCTGACTTCAACTTCCCGCAGTGTTGACTAGACTTACAGTCCACGCCCCTATCACCGTTATTGGATATTTATGGAACTGACAGACTATTTAAAAATTTTGGTACAAAACGATGGCTCAGATCTTTACCTGACCGCTGATGCTCCTGCGGCTGCCAAGTTTCAAGGCACATTGAAGCCGCTGGAAAATGTAAAGCTGACTAAAGAACGTTTGAAAGAAATTGCCCATAGCTTAATGGATGCCGAGCAGCGCTTGGCGTTTGAGCAACTTCCTGAGCTGAATCTGGCTATTTCCGAGCCGGGCGTGGGGCGTTTTCGGATCAATATTTTTAAACAGCGCGGTAATTATTCATTGGTGATTCGTAACATCAAAGTTGATATTCCAAATGCCGACGCACTGGGATTGCCGCAGGTTTTGAAGAAAACCATCATGGAAAAACGCGGGCTTATTTTGTTTGTCGGCGGCACCGGCTCGGGCAAGTCGACTTCGTTGGCGGCACTGATTGATTACCGTAACAGCAATGCTTCCGGGCACATCATTACCATTGAAGATCCTATCGAATATATCCACCCGCACAAAAAATCCTTGGTTAATCAGCGTGAAGTTGGCGTTGACACCTTAAGTTACGAAGACGCGCTTAAAAACACCTTACGTCAAGCGCCGGACGTTATTTTGATCGGTGAAATTCGTAGCCAGGAGACGATGGAACACGCGTTGGCATTTGCTGAAACCGGGCACTTGTGTCTATCCACGCTGCATGCCAACAACGCCAACCAGGCGTTGGACAGAATCATCAATTTCTTTCCTGACGAACGCCGTAATCAATTACTGTTGGATTTGTCGCTTAACCTGAAAGCTTTTGTCTCGCAGCGGTTGGTACCCACTGTAGAAGGTAAACGCACCGCCGCCATTGAAATTCTGCTGGGTACCCAGTTGGTGCGTGATTTAATTCTTAAGGGCGAAGTTCATGCCATCAAAGAAGCGATGGAAAAATCAGAAAATATCGGCATGCAAACTTTCGACAGTCACCTATTAAGACTTTTCAAAGCCGGTACGATTACCCTTGAAGAAGCGTTGCATAATTCCGATTCGCCTAACAACCTCAAATTAAAAATCAACTTAAGCGATGGGCTGGGTTCATCATCTCCTGCAGCGTCCGGCAATGCGGCTAACGATTCACTTTCAGGCTTATCTCTGCAAGCTATTCATAAGGATGAAGAAGAGAGTGGGGATTAATTGTTTGTAATCTTGCCGGATATATTACCAGCGCCGGGTAGATTTTTTTAGCCGCACAATCGAAACCTCACTGAGGTTTTACTAACATGCGACACTTAGTCGCATGCCTTGGTTTACTAGAGTGCTCTATATTCAATCAGGCAACAGAAGGCATCGGTCTTCTCCAACCCGCACTGTGCTCCAATAACCCCATATAGAGTCAAGGAACAACATGTTACATACAGCTTGTCGGTCGATGGCACAAAAACACAGTGTTTTTGTTGCGTTTCTATTATTTGTATTGCATGCGTCCGCTCATGCCTGTTCCTTGACATTTACATCGCCCCAATCCGGGCAAACCGTTTCTTCTCCCACTATTACGGTTGCCGGTACCGGATCTGGTAATGCCAATCAAGGCGCTGTCGGCCAAGTCACGGCGACGCGCAATGGCAATGTGTTTTTTCAGCAGAGCGGCGTTTTTACTACCTTGATCAATTTTTTGGGGTCGGGGGCAGCCTCAGTTACGTTAACACCTGGCGCCAACGTCCTGAATGTCAGTGGAAGCGTGTCCGGATGCTCTGCTTCTGACAGCATTGTTATTTACTATGATCCAACACCCGTTATCACGGAAAAAAATCTGGGACAACTTGCCTGCGGTGCCGTCAGTGGCGGCAACCCTATTAACATCGGTACCGGCAATAAATACCAGCTTGAAAGCGACTATCAAGACGCAGGCGACTTCCCTCTGGTTTTCGAGCGCACCTACAACAGTAATAAATCGACCTTTAGCGAGCGCTTTGGCGCCAGTAGTGGCTGGCGGCATAGTTACGAACGCTCGGTTATCGGAGCGGCCAATAGTAACAACGTTGTCGCCTATCGTGCTGACGGTAAGGCTTATCGGTTCAGCAAGATTGGCAATAGCTGGCAGTCAGTAGCGGATGTCAACCTACAGCTCAGTGCCACAGCCAATGGCTGGTTATTAACGACCGAAGATAAAAGCGTTGAAAGCTACAACGCTAACGGACAACTGCAAGCGATCAAAAGCCGCACCGGGATAATTCAGACACTGACATACACCAACGGTTTATTAACATCGGTGACACACTCAAATGGCCGTAGCCTGATCTTGAACTACGACAGCAGTTCCAGACTTGCCGAGTTGCAAGATCCAGCAAACGGCTTATATAAATATGCTTACAACACCGCTACCGGCAATCTTGTGTCGGTGACTTACCCCGATCAAGCCACCCGTAGCTATCTGTATAACGAAGCTGCCAATGTTGCCGCCAATTTACCGCATGCCTTGACGGGTATTATCGACGAGAACAACCAACGTTTCGCCACCTTCAAATACGATGCGCAGAATCGAGCCATTGCCACACAGCACGCCGGTGGCGCAGAGAGTGTTACCGTTGCCTATGGTACCGATAGCAATATAGTCACTGACGCGCTCAACACCTCAAGAACCCAATTGTTGCAAACCGTCCAGGGCGTTGTTAAAAGTGCTGGCAGCAACCAGCCTGGAGGGGCGGGCTGCAACGCGTCCGTCAGTGCCATTAGTTACGATGCCAACGGCAACATCGCCAGCCGCACCGATTTTAACGGTCACCGTACCAACTACAGCTACGATTTAACCCGCAACCTGGAGATCAGCCGTACCGAAGGCTTGGCGTCGACCGGCACCA